>NZ_PTRV01000006.1:0-264044 GCF_002965285.1 Escherichia sp. MOD1-EC5990
TTAAGCTCGATCAGGAAAACAGCCGTATTTTTCTGCCGAAACTTGGCTGGATGCGCTACCGGAATAGCCGTCAGGTCACGGGTGTTGTGAAAAATGTCACTGTCAGCCAGTCCTGCGGTAAGTGGTACATCAGTATTCAGACAGAAAGTGAAGTATCAACTCCGGTTCATCCTTCAGCATCAATGGTCGGGCTGGATGCTGGCGTGGCTAAACTCGCCACGCTGTCAGATGGCACAGTCTTTAAGCCTGTAAACAGTTTTCAGAAAAACCAGAAGACGCTGGCGAGACTTCAGCGACAGTTAAGCCGCAAGGTCGAATTCAGCAATAACTGGCAGAAGCAGAAACGCAAAATACAGCGACTGCATTCCCGTATCGCAAATATCCACAGGGACTACCTTCACAAAGTCACAACGACCGTCAGCAAAAACCACGCAATGATAGTCATTGAGGATTTGAAGGTCAGCAACATGTCAAAGTCAGCAGCGGGTACGGTCAGCCAGCCGGGGCGCAATGTCCGGGCAAAATCAGGTTTAAACCGTACGATACTGGATCAGGGCTGGTATGAAATGCGCCGCCAGCTTGAGTACAAGCAGCTCTGGCGTGGCGGTCAGGTGCTTGCTGTTCCGCCAGCGTACACAAGCCAGCGTTGCGCGTGCTGTGGTCATACAGCGAAAGAAAATCGCCTGTCACAAAGTAAATTCAGATGCCAGGTATGTGGATATACAGCGAACGCCGATGTAAACGGCGCTCGTAACATTTTAGCGGCGGGGCACGCCGTTCTTGCCTGTGGAGAGATGGTGCAGTCAGGCCGCCCGTTGAAGCAGGAACCCACCGAAATGATTCAGGCGACAGCCTGAACGTAGCAGGGATCCACGTCCTTCAGGGCGTGGAGGATGTCAACAAACAGGTTGAATTAACTCCGCGCCCTGGTTTTTGACATTACCCACCGCGCGCGACACAGGGTGCCAGGTGAACTGGTTTGCTGGAACACAGCCACTGGCAGCAATTTCAGAGGCTTCTTTACCGCTAATCTCTTGCCGCATCCATTCCCGCGCAGCTTCTGGCGACAGTACCAGCGGGCGGCGGTCATGAATATCTACCAGACCCTGGTCTGCTGCTGCAGTGACAATTAAAAATCCTTCGGCTTCGTCACCACGCTCAAACGGTGTGCTACCTATCGCGGCTATAAAAACAGGTTGTCCATCAGCGCGATAGATAAAATAAGGCTGTTTTTTGTCGCCTTCTTTTTTCCACTCAAACCAGCCATCGGCAAAACAGATTGCCCGACCATGTTGCCAGAGCGGTTTAAACATACGACTGGTTGCCGCAGTTTCTACGCGGGCGTTAATCAGCGGCGGTTTATCCCACCATCCGGGAGCATATCCCCAGAAAACCGGATCCAGATGAAGGTGTTCATCACGTTCACTGAGCAGAAGAACTTTGGTTCCCGGCGCGACGTTGTATCTGCCAATAGGTTCGGGATCGTAGGGAATATCGCGTTCAATATCTTCCGCGAGAAGCGCAAGGTAATCTTCACGCGTTTGGGATTGGGTAAAGCGTCCACACATAGCAACCTCCTGAGATCATACTGAAAAGAATAGGAGAGGGGGCGGGTAAAATCTATGTGATACAGAGGTAACGATGTTCCCGCTGTTGGCCACAGCGGGAATGAGGGATTACTTCTGAATTAAATAACGAATGGTCGGCCCGTCTTGCTGAATATCCAGCACCGTATAGCCGTGATTACGCGCATCCAGTGGAATATTATTGATCGACTGCGGACAGTCGCTCACCACTTCCAGGATCTCACCTTTTTTTAACTGCGGCATCGCCTCAAGGGTTGCAACTGCCGGATAAGGGCAGGGTTCACCCACCATATCAAGGCGGTAATCAGGAACGATATTTTTCATGCGATCTCCTTGGCTGTCTGCGGTGCCGCACGGCGGAAGAAGCGTTTTTCCCAGCCGATAATCAACATCAGCGCAGCAAACAGCAGCAAATATGTCACCAGCAGGCCACCCATCGGACCAAAGGTTTTCAGTAGGTTGATTTTGTCCCAGTCGGTGGCCAGCGCCGGAGCGAAATCATCCCAGTAATACGCCAGAATCGTTGAGCCGATCACATTGCCCAGACCGACCCACCAGTAGTGCACCTGGCCTTCTACCGCGCGGTACATCCAGCCGGTTTCGCAGCCGCCTGCCAGCACGATGCCAAATCCAAACAGCAAACCACCAATTACCGCGTTTGGACCTGCCCACATGATTTTGGGTTCAACGCCTAACTGTACGTAACTGAAGATCCCGATGGCACTTACCGCCATACCGATAATAATTGCTTTCGCCATGTGGGTACGTCCGGTGATCCACATATCGCGGAACGCCGAAGTAAAGCAGATTTGCGCACGTTCAATCAGTAAACCAAAGCCGACGCCAAACAGCATTGCCAGCCCCAGTTTTGGTTGGTTCATCGCCGTCAGTAGCGCCCAGCCCAGCATGCCGAAAAAGACCAGCATCCCGAGACGAAAACGACGCCGCGCCTGATCCGGTTTTTGCGTCAGCGGTGAGGCGGCAGAAACTTTCTGCATTTTCACGGGAATACGGAAGATGGGCAGCAGGGTAAAGCGCGCGCCAAACCATGAACCAATGGCAGTGGCGATGGCAAAGAACCAGGCATGCAGCGAGAACTGAGGAATGCCGGTAAAGAACGCCGCCAGGTTACAGCCCATTGCCAGACGCGCGCCAAAACCGGCGATAATGCCGCCAATGATGGCCTGCATAATGCGGATACGGCTGCGCGGCATGCGTAGTTTGACATTGTTGGCCCACAGCGCTGCAGCAAAGCAGCCGCCAAACATACCGAGGATCATCATTCCGTCGATGCGGGTTAATGGCGATCCTTCCAGATGAATAATTTTAAAATAACCCCACTCTTCAGCATGGACGCCAAACAGCTGCAAAACCTGACCGCCCCAACGGGTAAATTCACCCGTGACTGCCCAAAAGGTGCCAGTGATGCCAAAATAGTAAGTGGAGAGAATACCCGCCGCGATGACCGCGGGGATGGGCGCCCAGAATTTAATCAACCAGGCGTGTTTGAATTGCTGCCATGACATGAATGTAGCCTCTGAACTCAGAAGGTTTGAAACAAGAGTCGCGGATCATACACCATGCAAATTTATTTTCGGGGTAATAATTCACAAAAATAATGGTTAGATCAAATTTCTCTCTGAACCTGGAAAGGCTGGCGACATCAGGGCTTTAATGCCACAATCCTCTTTTCTTCTCATGCAGGACGAATGATGAAAAAACTCGCAATTGCAGGCGCGCTCATGTTGCTGGCGGGCTGTGCCGAAGTCGAAAACTATAACAATGTCGTTAAAACCCCCGCGCCGGACTGGCTGGCGGGCTACTGGCAGACCAAAGGGCCGCAAAGTGCGCTGGTCAGTCCGGAAGCGATAGGCAGCCTGATTGTCACTAAAGAGGGCGATACCCTGGATTGCCGTCAGTGGCAGCGGGTGATTGCTGTGCCGGGTAAGTTGACATTGATGTCTGACGATCTCACTAACGTTACCGTAAAACGTGAGCTGTACGAGGTTGAGCGTGACGGTAACACCATTGAGTACGATGGTATGACGATGGAGCGTGTGGATCGCCCGACGGCAGAGTGTGCCGCCGCGCTGGATAAAGCGCCGTTACCGACGCCACTGCCGTAATGAAATCTCCCCGGCTTGCCGCCGGGGATGAATTTAAATCACCTCTTCGATAACCCACACGCTAACGCTGCCGCCGTTGCAAAAGAAGGTCGCTTCGCCGTTTTCGTCGGTCACTACGCTCTCTTGCCGATTCCCCAGAAAATCACGCCAGGTTTTATTGCCGTAATTCTCTCCCAGATGAATGGTTTTTTCGCCATCATCCCCGTTTGACATAACCACCACGCAGCCGGGATATTCGTCGGTGCCACTGCGGCTAAAGGCAATGCAGTTCGGATGGTCGAAAAATAACGTCTGTACACCGTGGGCGAAACGCTGACGGGCGAGAATTAACTCATCAAGTTGTTCGATTATTGGCATATCTATCGGATAGGTTTGCCCGTCACCGCCGACATCTTCGTAATGCGCGCCGTAGAGATCCGGATAGAACACCGAAGGAACGCCATTTTCCCGCAACAAAATTAACGCATACGCCAGCGGTTTAAACCACGGTTCGACGGGCGCTTCGAGGGCTTGCAACGGTTGGGTGTCATGGTTGGCAACGAGGGTTACGGCGTGAAAAGGATCGGCTTCCACCAGCGTCCCAGTGAAAATCTGCGTCATGTCGTAGTCGCGTCCCATGCGCGATGCTTCATGGAATTTCATCTGCAGCGGCGCATCAAACAGCATGGTTTTGCCTTCCACCTGATCAATATACGTTTGCAGTTTATCGACTTCATGCGACCAGTATTCCGCCACAATAAACAGCGGCTTTGGCGCAACTTCTTGTACGTGTTCGATCCACTCTTTATAAAACCACGCCGGAATATGTTTGACCGCATCAAGACGAAAACCGTCGCATTGTGTTTGTTCCATCACCCAGCGCGCCCAGTATTTAATCTCTTCCGTCACGGCATGATTGCGAAAATCGATATTCTCGCCCATCAGGTAATCGAAATTACCGAGTTCATCATCAACCTGATCGTTCCAGCCTTCGCCGGTGTAGTCGTTAACAATTTTAAATATGCCATCTTCATCAGGATTTTCGATATGGTCGATACCGCTAAAACATTTGAAATCCCAGATAAACTGCGAGTATTGCCCGGCACGGGCGGGGAAGGTGTAACGCGTCCAGCCTTCGCACTCAATGATTTCTTCATCAATTTGCGTACGGTCATCAGCATTTACACGTTGCACGCGAATAGCTTCTTTTTCATCCGCCCCCATTTTGTGGTTGACTACCACGTCCAACAGCACCGCAATGTCATTACGTTTCAGGGCGTCAATGGCGGCCAGCAGTTGTGCTTTATCGCCATATTTAGTAGGGATGCTGCCTTTCTGATCAAACTCGCCTAAATCAAATAAATCATAGGAGTCGTAGCCGACCGAATACCCGCCCGATGCGCCTTTATAGGCGGGCGGCAACCAGACCATATTGATACCAATATCATTAAAACCGTCGGCGCGCTCGGCCAGTTCAGGCCAGAGCTTACCGCCTTCCGGGTAATACCAGTGAAAACATTGTAACAGCGTGGGATTACGCATTCTTCGACTCCATTCAAGGGGAACATTAGAAGCGTAGCCGTAATCGGATTATTCGCGAGCCATCAGCTCGTTAAGATTCAAAAGAGGTTATCCTGCGGAGCCAGCACAAAGCCGCCCTGATCGCCATAGGCACTTAACACCGATTTTTGCACCGATGACTGACCGACCAGTTTCGCCAGTTCATCCATCCGAATCTGCAATAACTGCTTTACCCTGCTTTCGTTGTCGAGAATCAGGCGCAGCATCGGGCGGAGTTGCTCCTGCATCGTGGTGGACGGATCAATCTCTTCAGTCAGATGTGCAATCTCCTGCACCGCATTCACATACGCCATTTCGCTGGCGATGAGTTCGTCCCATTGTTCTTCAGTTGCCAGGCGTAACATGAGCTGGCTTTTTTCGACGAGTTGTTGCCAGGCGAAATACAAATGCGGTGCATGGTTCATCAGACTGGGTCCTGAATCAAAGAAGGGGAGAGTAAAGACTCTTTCCAGGCATCGGCAATATTGCGCATTAATGCTTCCACTTCTTCGACTGCGGAGACATCGTTGCGTAAATTGGCTTGCAGCAAGCGCCTGACCATATAGCTATAAAGAGCAATCAAGTTTTGGGTTAGTTCGTCTTTGCTCTCTTCATCAAGACTCACCCGCAGCCCGTTCTCAATGATGTTGATCGCTTTTGACAAAGAGACGCCTTTGCCTTGCTGATTGTTGTCCTGCATAAACAGGCGCGCTCTAACCAGTGCGCTCAGCACTCCATCAAATAGCATGGTGACCAGCTGCTGCTGGCTGGCGCTCATTACGGCGCTTTCGACGCCAATTTGTGCATAGGCCTGGGTGCCTTTTGCCGCGTACATGACCTGTCTCCCGATGAATATTGATTACTTGGAATTACTGTTGTTTTCGAACTGCTGCGTTAAGTAGCTGCTGGTGCTATTTAACGAGGTCATTAAAACGTCCAGTTGGGTAAATTGTTCTTTGTAGCGAGCGACCTGCGCATCAATGCGATCGCTGGCGGCGTTGTAGTCTTTAGTTAACTTATTCAGGGTCTTACTAACGCCATCGGTAGCGGCTTTAATAATGCCCGTTGTCGAAAGCCAACTGGTCAGGTTGCTGCCGATGGTGGTCGTGATGCCGGTTTTTTTACCATCGCCAACAATCAATGCACCTACGCCGCTGGCATCTTTTTTCAGTGCAGCGGTGAGTTTGTCGGCATCCAGTTCCAGTTTGCCATCGCTGGGATCGGTCGTGATACCAATCTGCGCCAACGTTTTATAGTTGGAAGAACTAACGGTATTACTCAGCATCGATTTCAACTGCGTCTGAATCGTCCGCAACGTGGAGTCGCCGAGCAGTGCGCCATTGCTAGAACTCTGGCTATCAGCCCCCGCATCTACGGCGGTGTATTTGGTCAGGCTGCTGAAGGTATCTATTAGCGAGTTATAGGCATTCACCCAGTCTTTAATTGCCGTTTGCGCTTTGGAGGTGTCCTGAGTGATGGTTAGCGTCTGGTTGCCCGTGGTGACATCGTTCAGGTTCAGGGTGATGTTTTCCAGCGCGTCGCTGATGGTGTTGCTGCTGTTCTCAATGGCGACGTTGTTGACCGTCAGCTGCGCATTCTGGGCGGCGACCGAGACCTCCATGCCGTTGCTGCTGGCACTGGCGTCATAGCCCATAAAACTTTGTAGCGCATCATCACCGCTAACCGAGAGCGTCATCGCATTGTCAAGGCCGGTGTCATTTGATGTGACTGACAGACGATATTCACCGTTACCCACGTTAATGATGCTTGCGCTTACGCCTGCTTTTGCGTTGTTGATAGCATCACGGATCCCGCTTAACGATGAGTTAGCCGCGCTGATATCAATGGTAATCGGATCTTTGTCGCCGCCTTGTTGAATGGTGATTTTACTGTCGCTGGTGGCGATCGCCGTTTTCGTATCATCTCTGGTGGTGCGCGTGGTCAGGGTTTGCGCCTGCGCCAGATGGGTGACGCTGATGGTGTATTTCCCGGCGATGGCGTTACCCGCGGTGGTGGCACTGAACGCGGTGGTGCTGCTGGTGGTGCTGGTGGCGGAAAAAAGATCGGCTTTAGACAATGCAGTATTGGCGGTCTGGAAAGTCGTCAGCGCGCTTTTCAGCGTACCGTAGGCGCTAAGTTTAGCGGTAAACGACGATTGCTGATTTGAAATAGGGGTTAGCGTCGCTTTTTGCGCGGCGGTGAGGCTATCGAGGATTGAACTTAAATCCAGACCTGACCCGACTCCCAGCGATGAAATACTTGCCATGCGATTTCCTTTTATCTTTCGACACGTAAAACGAATACCGGGGTTATCGGCCTGAATTGCGCAAAGTTTACGTTTAATTGTTTTTTTTAATAGCGGGAATAAGGGGCAGAGAAAAGAGTATTTCGGCGACTAACAAAAAATGGCTGTTTGTGAAAAAAATTCTAAAGGTTGTTTTACGACAGACGATAACAGGGTTGACGGCGATTGAGCCGACGGGTGGAAACCCAATACGTAATCAACGACTTGCAATATAGGATAACGAATCATGGCACAAGTCATTAATACCAACAGCCTCTCGCTGATCACTCAAAATAATATCAACAAGAACCAGTCTGCGCTGTCGAGTTCTATCGAGCGTCTGTCTTCTGGCTTGCGTATTAACAGCGCGAAGGATGACGCAGCGGGTCAGGCGATTGCTAACCGTTTTACTTCTAATATTAAAGGCCTGACTCAGGCGGCCCGTAACGCCAACGACGGTATCTCCGTTGCGCAGACCACTGAAGGCGCGCTGTCCGAAATCAACAACAACTTACAGCGTATTCGTGAACTGACGGTTCAGGCCACTACAGGGACTAACTCCGATTCTGACCTGGACTCCATCCAGGACGAAATCAAATCCCGTCTCGACGAAATTGACCGCGTATCCGGCCAGACCCAGTTCAACGGCGTGAACGTACTGGCAAAAGACGGTTCGATGAAAATTCAGGTTGGTGCGAATGACGGCCAGACTATCACTATTGATCTGAAGAAAATTGACTCTGATACGCTGGGGCTGAATGGGTTTAACGTTAACGGCAAAGGTACTATTGCGAACAAAGCTGCTACAGTCAGCGATCTGACCGCTGCTGGTGCAACGGGAACAGGTCCTTATGCTGTGACCACAAACAATACAGCTCTCAGCGCTAGCGATGCACTGTCTCGCCTGAAAACCGGAGATACAGTTACTACTACTGGCTCGAGTGCTGCGACCTATACTTATGATGCGGCTAAAGGGAACTTCACCACTCAAGCAACAGTTGCAGATGGTGATGTTGTTAACTTTGCAAATACTCTGAAACCAGCGGCTGGCACTACTGCATCAGGTGTTTATACTCGTAGTACTGGTGATGTGAAGTTTGATGTAGATGCTAATGGCGATGTGACCATCGGTGGTAAAGCCGCGTACCTGGACGCCACTGGTAACCTATCTACAAACAACGCCGGCATTGCATCTTCAGCGAAATTGTCCGATCTGTTTGCTAGCGGTAGTACTTTAGCGACAACTGGTTCTATCCAGCTGTCTGGCACAACTTATAACTTTGGTGCTGCGGCAACTTCTGGCGTAACCTACACCAAAACGGTAAGTGCTGATACTGTTCTGAGCACAGTACAGAGTGCTGCAACGGCTAACACAGCAGTTACTGGTGCGACAATTAAGTATAATACAGGTATTCAGTCTGCAACTGCGTCTTTCGGTGGTGCGAATACTAATGGTGCTGGTAATTCGAATGACACCTATACTGATGCAGACAAAGAGCTCACCACAACCGCATCTTACACTATCAACTACAACGTCGATAAGGATACCGGTACAGTAACTGTAGCTTCAAATGGCGCAGGTGCAACTGGTAAATTTGCAGCTACTGTTGGGGCACAGGCTTATGTTAACTCTACAGGTAAACTGACCACTGAAACCACCAGTGCAGGCACTGCAACCAAAGATCCTCTGGCTGCCCTGGACGACGCTATCAGCTCCATCGACAAATTCCGTTCATCCCTGGGTGCTATCCAGAACCGTCTGGATTCTGCGGTGACTAACCTGAACAACACCACTACCAACCTGTCTGAAGCGCAGTCCCGTATTCAGGACGCCGACTATGCGACCGAAGTGTCCAACATGTCGAAAGCGCAGATTATCCAGCAGGCCGGTAACTCCGTGCTGGCAAAAGCCAACCAGGTACCGCAGCAGGTTCTGTCTCTGCTGCAGGGTTAATCGTCTGAATGCCTCTCAAACCCCGCCACCGGCGGGGTTTTTTCTGTCCGCAATTTACCGGTAACCCCCAAATAACCCCTCATTTCACCCACTAATCGTCCGATTAAAAACCCTGCAGAAACGGATAATCATGCCGATAACTCATATAACGCAGGGCTGTTTATCGTGAATTCACTCTATACCGCTGAAGGTGTAATGGATAAACACTCGCTGTGGCAGCGTTATGTCCCGCTGGTGCGTCACGAAGCATTGCGCCTGCAGGTTCGACTGCCCGCGAGCGTGGAACTTGACGATCTGCTACAGGCGGGCGGCATTGGGTTACTTAATGCCGTCGAACGCTATGACGCCCTACAAGGAACGGCATTTACAACTTACGCAGTGCAGCGTATCCGTGGCGCTATGCTGGATGAACTTCGCAGCCGTGACTGGGTGCCGCGCAGCGTGCGACGCAACGCGCGTGAAGTGGCACAGGCAATAGGGCAACTGGAGCAGGAACTTGGCCGCAACGCCACGGAAACTGAGGTAGCGGAACGTTTAGGGATCGATATTGCCGACTATCGCCAAATGTTGCTCGACACCAATAACAGCCAGCTCTTCTCCTACGATGAGTGGCGCGAAGAGCACGGCGATAGCATCGAACTGGTTACTGATGATCATCAGCGAGAAAACCCGCTACAACAACTGCTGGACAGTAATCTGCGCCAGCGGGTGATGGAAGCCATCGAAACGTTGCCGGAGCGCGAAAAACTGGTATTAACCCTCTATTACCAGGAAGAGCTGAATCTTAAAGAGATTGGCGCGGTGCTGGAGGTCGGGGAATCGCGGGTCAGTCAGTTACACAGCCAGGCCATTAAACGGTTACGCACTAAACTGGGTAAGTTATAACGTCAGTAAATGCCGCACTTTAATTTTGACTACCAGGAGTTCTTAATGATGGTGCAGCACCTGAAAAGACGGCCATTAAGCCGCTATCTTAAAGACTTTAAACACAGCCAGACCCATTGCGCGCATTGCCGTAAATTACTCGATCGCATTACCCTCGTTCGCGACGGCAAAATAGTGAATAAAATCGAGATTTCCCGCCTGGACACGCTGCTTGATGAAAATGGCTGGCAAGTGGAACAAAAATCATGGGCGGCATTGTGCCGATTCTGCGGTGATTTACATTGCAAAACACAGAGTGATTTTTTCGATATTATCGGCTTTAAGCAATTTCTTTTTGAGCAAACTGAAATGAGCCCAGGTACGGTGCGTGAATATGTCGTTCGTCTGCGCCGTTTGGGGAATCATCTACACGAGCAAAATATTTCCCTCGAACAGCTGCAGGGTGGTTTCCTTGATGAAATCCTCGCCCCGTGGCTGCCCACCACCAGCACCAACAATTACCGCATCGCATTACGGAAGTATCAACACTATCAGCGTCAAACGTGTACCGGACTTGTGCAGAAATCCTCCAGCCTGCCTGCTTCTGATATATATTAAATAAGAATAAGATGTAGCGGAGTTGTTTTTGTGTTTACAAACAATGGCTCTACACTGCAAACAGACATAACAACATTCGGGGTGAATATGAAATTAGCACATCTGGGACGTCAGGCATTGATGGGTGTGATGGCCGTGGCGCTGGTTGCGGGCATGAGCGTTAAAAGTTTTGCAGATGAAGGTCTGCTTAATAAAGTTAAAGAGCGCGGTACGCTGCTCGTAGGGCTGGAAGGAACTTATCCGCCGTTCAGTTTTCAGGGGGATGACGGCAAATTAACCGGTTTTGAAGTGGAATTCGCCCAACAGCTGGCAAAACATCTTGGCGTTGAGGCGTCACTAAAACCGACCAAATGGGACGGTATGCTGGCGTCGCTGGACTCTAAACGCATTGATGTGGTGATTAACCAGGTCACTATTTCTGACGAGCGCAAGAAAAAATACGATTTCTCTACCCCGTACACCATTTCCGGTATTCAGGCGCTGGTGAAAAAAGGTAACGAAGGCAGCATTAAAACGGCTGATGATCTGAAAGGCAAAAAAGTGGGTGTCGGTCTGGGCACCAACTATGAAGAGTGGCTGCGCCAAAATGTTCAGGGCGTCGATGTGCGTACCTATGATGATGACCCGACCAAATATCAGGATCTGCGCGTAGGCCGTATTGATGCGATCCTCGTTGACCGTCTGGCTGCGCTGGATCTGGTGAAGAAAACCAACGATACGCTGGCAGTAACCGGTGAAGCATTCTCCCGTCAGGAGTCTGGCGTAGCGCTGCGTAAAGGAAATGAAGACCTGCTGAAAGCGGTGAATGATGCAATTGCGGAAATGCAAAAAGATGGCACTCTGCAAGCCCTTTCTGAAAAATGGTTTGGTGCTGATGTGACCAAATAATCAGCATAATGACAAAAAAGGGCGCTTTCACTAGCGCCTTTTTTATTTACGCGTTTTCAGCGTGCATAATAAGAAAATCACAACAACACACATCGGAGGCTGTTATGCCACTGCATAATTTAACCCGTTTTCCACGGCTGGAATTTATCGGCGCGCCAACGCCGCTCGAATATCTGCCACGCTTTTCTGATTATCTTGGACGGGAAATTTTCATCAAACGGGATGACGTCACCCCCATGGCAATGGGCGGCAATAAATTACGTAAGCTGGAATTTCTTGCGGCAGATGCTCTGCGCGAAGGTGCCGATACGCTGATTACTGCCGGGGCGATCCAGTCTAACCATGTGCGCCAGACTGCCGCAGTCGCTGCGAAACTCGGTCTGCACTGCGTGGCGCTGCTGGAAAATCCTATTGGCACAACCGCAGAAAACTATTTAACCAACGGCAATCGTTTGTTGCTGGATCTGTTCAATACCCAGATTGAAATGTGCGACGCACTGACCGATCCCAATGCCCAACTGGAGGACCTGGCGACGCGAGTCGAAGCACAAGGCTTTCGCCCGTATGTCATTCCGGTTGGCGGTTCTAATGCTTTGGGTGCGCTGGGTTATGTGGAGAGTGCGCTGGAAATCGCGCAACAGTGTGAAGGGGCGGTTAATATTTCGTCGGTGGTGGTCGCGTCGGGCAGTGCCGGAACTCACGCCGGACTGGCTGTTGGGCTGGAACACCTGATGCCTGAAAGCGAACTGATTGGCGTGACCGTGTCGCGTTCCGTTGCCGATCAATTGCCGAAAGTGGTTAACCTCCAACAGGCGATTGCGAAAGAACTGGAGCTGACCGCATCAGCGGAAATTTTACTCTGGGATGACTATTTTGCACCTGGCTACGGCGTGCCGAACGACGAAGGCATGGAAGCAGTGAAATTGCTGGCGCGGCTGGAAGGCATTCTGCTTGATCCTGTGTATACCGGAAAAGCGATGGCGGGGCTGATTGACGGTATCAGTCAGAAACGCTTCAAAGATGAAGGGCCGATTCTGTTTATTCATACCGGCGGCGCGCCTGCGCTGTTCGCCTATCATCCCCACGTTTAGCTCCGGAAACGCTCATGCAAGAAAGTATACAACTGGTTATTGATTCCTTGCCGTTCCTGCTGAAAGGGGCTGGGTATACGCTGCAACTCAGTATCGGCGGCATGTTTTTTGGCTTACTGCTAGGGTTTATTCTCGCGCTGATGCGCCTTTCGCCAATCTGGCCCGTGCGCTGGCTGGCGCGTTTTTATATCTCTATTTTTCGTGGTACGCCACTCATCGCACAACTGTTTATGATCTATTACGGCTTGCCGCAGTTTGGCATCGAACTAGATCCCATTCCGTCAGCAATGATTGGTCTGTCGCTAAACACTGCCGCCTATGCTGCCGAAACGCTGCGTGCCGCCATTTCTTCTATTGATAAAGGTCAGTGGGAAGCTGCTGCCAGTATTGGTATGACGCCGTGGCAGACCATGCGTCGCGCGATTTTGCCACAGGCGGCGCGGGTGGCGTTGCCGCCGCTGTCGAACAGCTTTATCAGCCTGGTAAAAGATACGTCGCTGGCCGCGACAATCCAGGTGCCGGAGCTGTTCCGTCAGGCGCAGTTGATTACCTCGCGTACGCTGGAGGTGTTCACCATGTATCTGGCGGCTTCGCTCATCTACTGGATCATGGCGACAGTGTTATCGACGTTGCAGAACCATTTTGAGAATCAACTTAATCGCCAGGAGAGAGAACCAAAATGAGTGCCATTGAAGTTAAGAACCTGGTGAAAAAATTCCACGGTCAGACGGTGCTGCACGGTATCGACCTTGAGGTGAAGCCTGGCGAAGTAGTGGCAATTATCGGTCCGAGCGGTTCCGGCAAAACCACGTTGCTACGCAGCATAAATCTGCTGGAACAACCGGAAGCGGGAACCATCACCGTTGGCGATATCACCATTGATACTGCACGTTCATTAAGTCAGCAAAAATCGCTGATTCGCCAGTTGCGTCAGCACGTCGGGTTTGTCTTCCAGAACTTTAATTTGTTTCCGCATCGTACGGTGCTGGAAAACATTATTGAAGGGCCGGTGATCGTCAAAGGCGAACCGAAAGAAGAGGCCACGGCGCGCGCTCGCGAGCTGCTGGCGAAAGTTGGGCTGGCAGGCAAAGAAACCAGCTATCCACGTCGTTTGTCTGGCGGTCAACAGCAGCGTGTCGCAATTGCGCGTGCGCTGGCAATGCGTCCTGAGGTGATTTTGTTTGACGAGCCAACGTCAGCGCTGGATCCAGAGCTGGTGGGCGAAGTCCTGAACACCATCCGCCAGCTGGCGCAGGAAAAGCGCACGATGGTGATTGTGACGCACGAAATGAGCTTTGCCCGGGATGTTGCGGACCGGGCGATCTTTATGGACCAGGGGCGGATAGTCGAGCAGGGGGCCGCAAAAGCGTTATTTGCCGATCCTCAGCTGCCTCGCACCCGCCAGTTCCTCGAGAAGTTTCTGCTGCAATAATAAGAAAAAATCAGCCCCGACGATTTACCAGTCGGGGCGGGACGCCACTTCAAACGTGATAAAACTGCTTAACAAATCAGCATAACTTATTAATAACATAAGAGAATGCGATGGCTTGCAAAAGTAATTCATTGCCTGAATAATATAAATTATATATAAATCTTATTTATGTGATAGTTTGAATTATCATTATAAATGATACTCACTCTCAGGGGCGTTGCGGTTTACTATGCAGGATACGGATTTTTTCAGCTGGCGTCGCACGATGCTGTTGCGTTTTCAGAGGATGGAGGCCGCAGAAGAGGTCTACCATGAAATAGAGCTTCAGGCTCAGCAGCTGGAGTACGATTACTATTCGTTATGTGTTCGCCACCCGGTACCATTCACGCGACCTAAAGTAGCTTTCTACACCAATTACCCTGAGTCGTGGGTGAGTTATTATCAGGCAAAAAACTTTCTCGCCATTGATCCTGTGCTGAACCCTGAAAACTTTAGTCAGGGCCATTTAATGTGGAATGATGACTTATTCAGCGAAGCACAGCCATTATGGGAAGCCGCGCGCGCACATGGTTTACGCCGCGGTGTCACTCAGTATTTAATGCTGCCAAATCGGGCGCTGGGCTTTTTGTCCTTTTCCCGTTGCAGCACGCGCGAAATACCCATTCTTAGTGATGAACTGCAATTAAAAATGCAGTTACTGGTGCGCGAAAGTCTGATGGCTCTGATGCGTTTAAATGATGAAATAGTGATGACGCCAGAGATGAATTTCAGCAAGCGCGAAAAAGAAATTCTGAAATGGACGGCGGAAGGGAAGACATCAGCAGAGATAGCGATGATTTTGTCAATCTCTGAGAATACGGTCAATTTCCATCAGAAAAACATGCAGAAAAAAATCAATGCACCGAATAAGACCCAGGTGGCCTGTTACGCGGCCGCTACTGGCTTAATTTGATCGCTTTTCTTTCTGCGTGCCAGATGCAAAAACCGGCTGAAAGGCACGCTCTCAGCCGGTTTTATATTACTGACGGTAGGCTTGTTTAATTTGCTTAACCGTTTTGGAAAATACTGCAGCCTGGGTTTCGTCTTCGATCAGCGCAAGCTGTTTTTCCATCTTTAACATCACGCGGCCCGCGTCAGCTTGTCCCATCGCCTGCAGCATCAGCGTCAGCATCGCTTTCAGGCAGGAGACTTCATTTGCCAGTTCTTGATTATTCTCGGCAGTAGAAAAATCAGGCGTACTCATTTATTTTCCTCGTCATGTTGCAATGAAAATTTGCGGTGAAAAATGTTAAGGCGGCGGAGTATACCATAAGCTTTGCTAAAAATAGCAGTGGTTGTTTTTTGAGCGTGCCGTCAACGGTGCTATTAAATGCGTTAATATAATGACCAATAAATATTTTTATCATGAATGTTTTTTGCCCGTATTGTTCGGGTTAATTAATGTTACATATTCAGCGGGCTGATTTTCATTTTTGCTGAATAAAGGTAATTTTTGTCACATTTCGTCGCAGGGCTTACTGTGAAACGATCCGGTAAGCCGTTGGTGACGGGCGTGACCATAACTGTGGACAATCGAATTGACAAAAACGAGAGAAAAATCGAATACCCACCATTTTTAACGTTTCAAAGTTGCAATAAAAACCGCTAATATACGAATGACTAACTATCAGTAGCGTTATCCCTATTTCTGGAGATATTCCTTTGATCAACGTTCTACTTGTTGATGACCACGAACTGGTGCGCGCAGGGATACGACGCATTCTGGAAGATATAAAGGGTATAAAAGTCGTCGGTGAGGCATCGTGCGGTGAAGACGCCGTTAAGTGGTGCCGGTCAAATGCCGTTGACGTGGTGCTAATGGACATGAGTATGCCGGGCATTGGCGGTCTTGAGGCGACGCGTAAAATCGCGCGTTCCACAGCTGATGTAAAAATCATCATGCTTACGGTCCATACAGAAAACCCTTTACCAGCGAAAGTCATGCAGGCCGGTGCTGCTGGCTACCTCAGCAAAGGCGCGGCTCCGCAGGAAGTCGTGAGTGCGATCCGTTCTGTCTATTCTGGGCAGCGTTACATTGCTTCTGACATCGCTCAACAAATGGCGTTAAGCCAGATCGAACCAGAAAAAACAGAAAGCCCATTTGCCAGTTTGTCTGAACGTGAATTGCAGATTATGCTGATGATCACCAAGGGCCAGAAGGTCAATGAGATCTCAGAACAGCTCAATCTCAGTCCGAAAACGGTGAACAGCTACCGCTATCGTATGTTCAGTAAACTAAACATTCATGGCGATGTTGAGCTGACTCACCTGGCAATTCGCCATGGTCTGTGTAATGCGGAGACATTATCAAGTCAGTGAGTGATCAGTTTGACGCAAAAGCGTTTTTAAAAACCGTAACCAGCCAGCCAGGCGTTTATCGCATGTACGATGCTGGTGGTACGGTTATCTATGTCGGCAAAGCGAAAGACCTGAAAAAACGGCTTTCCAGCTATTTCCGTAGCAACCTCGCTTCGCGCAAAACCGAAGCGCTGGTCGCCCAGATCCAGCAAATTGATGTAACGGTTACTCATACAGAAACCGAAGCGCTGTTGCTGGAACACAACTACATCAAACTCTATCAGCCGCGTTACAACGTTTTGCTACGCGATGATAAATCTTATCCTTTTATCTTCCTGAGTGGCGATACCCACCCGCGTCTGGCGATGCATCGTGGTGCGAAGCATGCCAAAGGTGAATATTTCGGCCCGTTCCCGAATGGCTATGCCGTACGTGAAACACTGGCGTTACTGCAAAAGATATTCCCCATTCGCCAGTGCGAAAATAGTGTTTATCGCAATCGCTCGCGTCCGTGTCTGCAATATCAGATAGGGCGCTGTCTGGGACCGTGCGTTGAAGGACTGGTGAGTGAAGAAGAATACGCTCAGCAGGTCGAGTATGTGCGCCTGTTTTTGTCTGGCAAAGATGATCAGGTGCTTACGCAACTCATTAGCCGTATGGAAACTGCCAGCCAGAATCTGGAGTTTGAAGAAGCGGCACGTATTCGCGACCAAATTCAGGCGGTGCGACGCGTCACCGAAAAACAGTTTGTGTCCAATACCGGCGACGACCTTGACGTTATTGGTGTGGCGTTCGATGCGGGCATGGCTTGTGTCCACGTATTGTTCATTCGTCAGGGTAAAGTGCTCGGCAGCCGCAGCTATTTCCCGAAAGTGCCGGGCGGTACGGAACTGAGCGAGGTGGTGGAAACCTTCGTAGGTCAGTTCTATTTACAAGGCAGCCAGATGCGCACCTTACCGGGTGAGATCCTGCTCGATTTTAATCTTAGCGATAAAACGCTGCTCGCCGATTCCCTTTCAGAACTGGCGGGACGCAAGATTAATGTTCAAACCAAACCTCGCGGCGATCGGGCGCGTTATCTGAAACTCGCGCGCACCAATGCGGCGACGGCCTTAACCAGCAAACTTTCGCAGCAATCTACCGTTCACCAGCGACTGACCGCGCTTGCCAGCGTGTTGAAATTGCCAGAAGTGAAGCGGATGGAGTGCTTTGACATCAGCCATACCATGGGTGAACAAACCGTCGCCTCCTGTGTGGTATTTGATGCTAACGGCCCGCTGCGTGCGGAGTATCGGCGCTATAACATTACTGGCATTACGCCGGGCGATGATTATGCGGCGATGAATCAGGTGCTGCGTCGGCGTTATGGTAAAGCCATCGACGACAGTAAGATCCCGGATGTGATCCTTATCGACGGCGGCAAAGGCCAGCTTGCACAGGCGAAAAATGTCTTCGCCGAACTGGATGTCTCATGGGATAAAAATCATCCGCTGCTACTTGGCGTTGCCAAAGGAGCAGATCGTAAGGCTGGGCTAGAAACGCTGTTCTTTGAGCCGGAAGGTGAGGGATTCAGTTTGCCGCCAGATTCTCCCGCGCTGCATGTTATCCAACATATTCGCGACGAATCACACGATCACGCGATTGGCGGGCACCGCAAAAAACGGGCGAAGGTCAAAAATACCAGTTCCCTGGAAACCATTGAAGGC
Source organism: Escherichia sp. MOD1-EC5990 (assembly GCF_002965285.1). Lineage (NCBI taxonomy): Bacteria > Pseudomonadati > Pseudomonadota > Gammaproteobacteria > Enterobacterales > Enterobacteriaceae > Escherichia > Escherichia sp. MOD1-EC5990. The sequence continues at coordinate 18,426 of NZ_PTRV01000006.1, forward strand.
GTCGGGCCAAAACGTCGGCAAATGTTGTTGAAATATATGGGCGGTTTGCAAGGTTTACGTAACGCCAGCGTCGAGGAAATTGCAAAAGTGCCGGGTATTTCGCAAGGTCTGGCAGAAAAGATCTTCTGGTCGTTGAAACATTGATGTCTCTGTAGCAACATAGGGGTAATCTTACTGACAACAGATAGTTACCCGTCATTATGCAATTTAATATCCCTACGTTGCTTACACTGTTCCGTGTCATCCTTATCCCATTCTTTGTATTGGTCTTTTATCTGCCTGTCACCTGGTCGCCGTTTGCCGCCGCGCTCATTTTCTGCGTCGCGGCGGTGACTGACTGGTTCGATGGTTTTCTGGCACGCCGCTGGAACCAGAGTACCCGGTTTGGTGCTTTCCTTGACCCTGTAGCAGATAAAGTTCTCGTGGCTATCGCCATGGTGCTGGTAACCGAGCATTATCACAGCTGGTGGGTGACATTACCGGCGGCAACGATGATCGCCCGTGAAATTATTATTTCTGCGCTACGCGAATGGATGGCAGAGTTGGGTAAACGCAGTAGCGTGGCTGTCTCCTGGATTGGGAAAGTGAAAACCACTGCCCAGATGGTAGCGCTGGCCTGGCTGCTGTGGCGTCCGAACATTTGGGTTGAGTACGCCGGTATTGCACTTTTCTTTGTGGCTGCGGTACTGACTCTGTGGTCAATGTTGCAATATTTGAGCGCTGCGCGTGCAGATTTGCTTGATCAGTGATCGTTTCGGCGCAATTTTCAGCAAACGATCAAAAGTGGTGAAAAATATCGTTGACTCATCGCGCCAGGTAAGTAGAATGCAACGCATCGAACGGCGGCACTGATTGCCAGACGATAATAAAATCAAGTGATTAACTGATTGCTTGATGAATGCGGGAATAGCTCAGTTGGTAGAGCACGACCTTGCCAAGGTCGGGGTCGCGAGTTCGAGTCTCGTTTCCCGCTCCAGTTTAAAAGACATCGGCTTCAGCGGATGTCCGGCTGAAAGGCCTGAAGAATTTGGCGCGTTAACAAAGCGGTTATGTAGCGGATTGCAAATCCGTCTAGTCCGGTTCGACTCCGGAACGCGCCTCCACTTTCTTCCCGAGCCCGGATGGTGGAATCGGTAGACACAAGGGATTTAAAATCCCTCGGCGTTCGCGCTGTGCGGGTTCAAGTCCCGCTCCGGGTACCATGGGAAAGATAAGAATAAAATCAAAGCAATAAGCAGTGTCGTGAAACCACCTTCGGGTGGTTTTTTTGTACCTGCAACTTGTCGTTACACCCTCCTTAATTTTTAATCACCGGCAAAGCCACTCAAAAAGTATCTCTGATACGGACCGACATGTAAGATAGGTGTTGGCGAGTTGAGATCCACAAGGAAAAGCGTATGAAAACGGGACCGTTAAACGAAAGTGAGTTGGAATGGCTGGACGATATTCTGACCAAATACAACACTGACCACGCCATTCTTGATGTGGCGGAGCTGGACGGTTTATTGACGGCGGTGTTGAGTTCTCCGCAAGAGATTGAACCGGCACAGTGGCTGGTTGCCGTATGGGGTGGGGCTGACTATGTGCCACGCTGGGCGTCAGAGAAAGAGATGACGCGCTTTATGAACCTGGCTTTTCAGCATATGGCCGATACCGCAGAGCGTCTGAACGAATTCCCGGAGCAGTTTGAGCCGTTATTCGGCTTGCGAGAAGTCGATGGCAGCGAGCTGACGATTGTTGAGGAGTGGTGCTTTGGCTATATGCGGGGCGTGGCACTTTCTGACTGGTCAACGTTGCCCGATTCGTTAAAACCGGCGCTGGAGGCGATTGCGCTGCACGGCACTGAGGAAAACTTCGAGCGGGTAGAGAAGATGTCGCCAGAAGCGTTTGAAGAGAGCGTAGATGCCATTCGACTGGCGGCGCTTGATTTACATGCATACTGGATGGCGCATCCGCAGGAAAAAGCTGTTCAGCAACCGATCAAAGCAGAAGAGAAACCGGGTCGTAACGATCCTTGTCCGTGCGGCAGTGGTAAGAAATTTAAGCAGTGCTGCCTGCATTAAGAGGTCAAATTGGGTGTCAGCGTTAATTCTGGCACCCAATAAGATCTAATCATCCCACTTCTGGTAACAAGCCTGCCGCAATCAAAAATTGCACGCCAATCACAGCAATACCACAGAGAAACACCACCACCAGCGCCGGACGACCACCTTTCACCCGATAACCCGCCTGAGGATTGTGTTTCCTGCTTTGCCAGGTCAGCAGCGAAGGGATAATCAATGCCAGTACCGCCAGCGCCACACCGGCGTAACCCAGCGCCATCACAAAACCTCGTGGGTAAAACAGTGCAAACGCCAGTGGCGGCAAAAAGGTAATTGCACCAGTTTGCAATCGTCCACCAACGGTATTTGAACGCTGAAACAAATCGGCCAGATAATCAAATAAACCTAATGCTACACCAAGGAAGGACGTGGCGAGGGCCAAATCAGCAAATAAATGCACCGCCAGTTCAACATGCGGTGAGGCCACCATTTCGTTTAACGCATGTAACAGCCCGTTTAATCCGGCATGATTAGCCAGCAATCCCATAAAGGTTGTTGAATCAATGCTGCCAAGCGTCGCCAGCTGCCAGAAAATATATGCCACCAGGGGGATCGCACTACCGGTTATAAACACCCAGCGTAGCTTACGAATATTGCCATCCATATAACTGACAATGCTCGGCACGCTACCGTGAAAACCAAACGATGTAAAAATCACTGGGATTGCAGACAGTGCCAGCCCCTGTTGCAACGGCAGGGTTAAAAGATTCACCTTATGAATATGCGGAAGTAGCAGTACCAGCATCACCACCAGAAAAATAATTTTGGCGCTGAACAGAAAACGGTTAAATAAATCGACCAGCGAAGTTCCGACACAAACCACGCCACCGGCAACAAAAGTGAACAACAGCACGCCAGCGGTTGCCGTCATTGAAATACCTGTCCAGTCGCTGATGCTGGAAGCCAACAATTCACCAGCACCGCTGATGTATGCCGCAGTCAGAGCATACATTAAGAACATCATACTGAAGCCCGTCAGCCACTGACCGTATCGTCCCAGATAGCGTTTTGCCAGCGTGCCCAGACCGGTATCTGCCGGGACATGCTGGTACACCTCCAGTAGTAATAGCGCCGTGTAGCACATCAACGCCCAAAGCCCAATCAACAAGATTAACGTGACGCTAAAACCAACACCTGCCGCAGCCAGCGGCATTGCCAGCATACCTGCGCCAATTGTGGTTCCCGCCACGATAAAAACACTTCCCAGAGTTCTGTTTTTCACGCTTTCTTCTGTCCTGACGATCTTTATGAGTGATATCTGCGGCGCAGGTTAAGGCATAACGGCTGCTTCGTCAAACCGGCGTTACATATAGTGTAAATATAAATGTACAATAAAATGCGTTCAGTCCTGCGCTGGCGCAAAGTCTTGGTAAGCGGCAATCGCTACGCTAGCCTTTTTTTGAGGAGGAACGATGGACTCTATTCACGGTCATGAAGTGTTAAATATGATGATTGAATCAGGTGAGCAATATACGCATGCCAGTCTGGAAGCTGCGATTAAAGCGCGTTTTGGTGAACAGGTACGTTTTCACACTTGCTCGGCAGAAGGGATGACAGCGGGAGAGCTGGTAGCGTTTCTGGCAGCAAAAGGCAAATTTATACCTTCGGAAGAAGGTTTTTCGACCGATCAGAGTAAGATTTGCCGTCACTGATTTGAAACGGCGGCAGTAAACCTGCCGCCGGAGAACATTAGTTTTGTGTGTCGAGGGTAGAGAGTTCTTTGTCGATAAAATACAAACCTTCGCCGCTTTTGCCTGCCAGACTTAATTTATCAATAATCGATTTGAACAGTTTCTCTTCTTCATGCTGCTCAGAAACATACCATTGCAGGAAATTAAATGTTGGGTAGTCCTGATTGGTCATTGCAGCATGAGCCAGTTCGTTAATTTTCTGCGTGATTAATTGTTCGTGTTTATAGGTTTCCTGGAATAATTCATCAAGTGAAGAATATTCAGCAAACGGAGATTCAACGGTATTAATACGCGGTAAGTTTCCGGTATCAGTCAGGTAATCAAACAGACGCTGCATATGCGTCATCTCTTCCTGGGCGTGACGGCGCAGGAACGCGGCAGCACCTTCGAAGGTATGATAGCTGCACCAGGCGCTCATTTGCTGATAAAGCAGTGAAGAGTACAGTTCCAGGTTCATCTGCTCATTAAGTTTTTCAATCATTTCTGGTTTCAGCATGATAGTGCTCCACAAAGGTTATATTTGTTGCTGTGGCGTCACTATAATTTGTTATTTTATTATTTGCAAAAGGTAAAATATAAACATCATTTATTAAAAATACGAATGGGAATAAAACGCATTACCGCTATTTATTTAATCAGCGAAGATCCCCCTCGCTGATTAAAACGTTTAGAGAAAGACAGGGAAGGCGGAATGATGGCACTGATATGACAAAGTGAATTCCGTATTCAAACATAAGGAACCCGCAAAGAGGCTACAGTTGCCTACTGGCTGACCAAAGGGGATAGCGTGGGTATAGCCTTCCAGCTGGCATGCGCGATCGGCGATCCCGCGACTGACATAACGATCGGTACGGGCATGCTGCAAAAAAGCCTGATCATAAACCAACCGAACAATACCTGTTGCCGCGTCAACTTCGCCCACATGAGCCTGGCGAGTAACTGTGCACCCCGCCAGCGTTATTAATGAAAGAGTCAGAATCAGAAGTCTCATGGTCCAGCCAGAAGAGTAAAAGAAAGCAGTATTTTACGCGTTACAGCGCTGCGACAATGGCCGGAAAAGACGCCTGGCAGGCGCTATTTCTCGCCATCTGTATGTGTCAGAAATGGGGGTGCTGCCTTTTGATTATCATTTTTATAACATTAAAGGGGTATTTATGTGATTTGCATCACATAAAGATTGATTTTTGTGATGGTTGTCATATTATAAGTGCAAAGACAATAACACCTGCATAACAAATAGTCGGAGTGCCGCGATGAAACTGCGCAAGATCCTGAAAAGTATGTTCAATAACTATTGCAAGACGTTCAAAGACGTACCGCCAGGCAATATGTTCCGATAACAAAAAACCTGCTCCGGCAGGTTTTTTTGTGTCCTGATGACGGTGTATGTGACTATCGCTGAAGATGTGAAGCCGCTACTATAACGGCTTTCAAAATGCTATCAGGAGTTTACGATGTCCCAGCCGCTGAATGCCGATCAGGAACTGGTTTCTGATGTGGTTGCTTGCCAGTTGGTTATCAAACAAATTCTCGACGTTCTCGATGTGATCGCACCCGTTGAAGTTCGCGAAAAAATGTCCAGCCAGCTGAAGAATATCGACTTTACTCACCATCCCGCCGCCGCAGACCCGGTCACCATGCGGGCAATCCAAAAAGCCATCGCGCTGATTGAACTCAAGTTTACCCCACAGGGCGAATCCCATTAAAAAACCGCTGCTTCAAAAAGATGAGGCAGCGGTTTCTCAAAAACTTCATCGGCGCAATGCATTAGCGCCGATGATGATCAATGCAGCTGATGCGACACGACATTCAGAACATGTTGGTCGGTCTGCACAGGGCACATACCAGCAAGTTTCGCACTGCGCACTTCATCAAGAATGGTTTGCAGCAACAGGCCATCATGCTGCTGCTCTTTTTCCAGATCGCGCAGGAAATTGACGGTTGAATCATCATTCAGTTCTTTAGCTTCATCGGCTAACTGTGCCAGCGTGCTTGAACGTTGCTCGTATTCTTCCATCGTTTTTTGGAAAAGTTCTTCCAGTGAGTTCAGTTTTTCACCGGGAACATCAATGGCTTTAACGATGGGAGTAGCGCCGACACTCTTCATAAAGTTAAACATGCGCATCATTTGGGTCACGTTACTCTGTGCCTGGGCGCGAAGGAAAGTGGCGGTGCCGTTCAGACTCTGTTCAGAACACCAGTTACTCAGGTGAAGGTAGAGATTGGATGCGTAAAACTCGCGGTTCATTTGAGAGTTGAGTTTGAGAAGCATTCCAGCGGTTGCCATACCTAATATCCTTATATCCAGAAGTGGAGAGGTGCAAGATAAATCAAAACACCATAATTACTGTTTGCAGAATAATTCCTTTCTGCCGGTCCGAAATGTGATCGTGGAGTCAATTCTGACGATGATCTGAAATAAGAATAACGTCTGAACGGGTATAAGAAAATGCTTAAATCATCAAGTTTATATATTTTTACATTTCATTGATGAAATCAATGTAACTGCAATGAATTTTAATGATGATGCTTTTTGTATCTTGTTGATATTAATAGGGGGATTTGAATTCATGATGAAGCAATGATTTTTTAAAACGTTTTTTCATTTTTGCGATATGGCTCTCAGTATACGTGTTCTGTTAATTAATGAGCACGGTGATAATTAATGGCGAAATGAATGACGCTCATTTTCCACATCTTTGAGTTGCGGTTATTACACCATTTCAAAAACTCAACGCCAGGTAATGCAGCCTATTGACTGGTTAAAAAGAAGACATCCCGCATGGGTACCAAAGACAACAAGGATTTCCAGGCTAATCTTATGGATTAATCTGCTGCGTGCTCGGTGATTTGTCTGACAAATAAGCTTTTCCTTATGTCTTTTCCCGCTAAATTTATGCACGTTCTCACTGTAATTCTGCGATGTGATATTGCTCTCCTATGGAGAATTAATTTCTCGCTAAAACTATGTCAACACAGTCACTTATCTTTTAGTTAAAAGGTAATGCTTTGTTTTCCGATTAAATTAACGAGAGTTATTCGTTTTTGCCCTACACAAAACGACACTAAAGCTGGAGAGAACCATGCACAAATTTACTAAAGCCCTGGCAGCCATTGGTCTGGCAGCCGTTATGTCACAATCCGCTATGGCGGAGAACCTGAAGCTCGGTTTCCTGGTGAAGCAACCGGAAGAGCCGTGGTTCCAGACCGAATGGAAGTTTGCCGATAAAGCCGGGAAGGATTTAGGGTTTGAAGTTATTAAGATTGCCGTGCCGGATGGCGAAAAAACATTGAACGCTATCGACAGCCTGGCTGCCAGTGGCGCGAAAGGTTTCGTTATTTGTACTCCGGACCCGAAACTCGGCTCTGCCATCGTGGCGAAAGCGCGTGGCTACGATATGAAAGTCATTGCCGTGGATGACCAGTTTGTTAACGCCAAAGGCAAGCCAATGGATACCGTTCCGCTGGTGATGATGGCAGCGACCAAAATTGGCGAACGTCAGGGCCAGGAACTGTATAAAGAGATGCAGAAACGTGGCTGGGATGTCAAAGAAAGCGCGGTGATGGCGATTACCTCCAACGAACTGGATACGGCTCGTCGCCGTACTACGGGTTCTATGGATGCGCTGAAAGCTGCAGGATTCCCGGAAAAACAAATTTATCAGGTACCTACCAAATCTAACGACATCCCGGGGGCATTTGACGCTGCCAACTCAATGCTGGTTCAACATCCGGAAGTTAAACATTGGCTGATCGTCGGTATGAACGACAGCACCGTGCTGGGCGGCGTACGCGCGACGGAAGGTCAGGGCTTTAAAGCGGCCGATATTATCGGTATCGGTATTAACGGTGTGGATGCGGTGAGCGAACTGTCTAAGGCACAGGCAACCGGCTTCTACGGATCACTGCTGCCAAGCCCGGATGTACATGGTTATAAGTCCAGCGAAATGCTTTACAACTGGGTCGCAAAAGGTGTCGAACCGACCAAATTCACCGAAGTTACCGACGTGGTGCTGATCACGCGTGACAACTTTAAAGAAGAACTGGAGAAAAAAGGGTTAGGCGGTAAGTAATCTGCCGAAAAAATTCCCCTCTGTATGATGCAGAGGGGGTGTGAACGACCAGTGATTCTCGGAGACGTTATGCAACAGTCTACCCCGTATCTCTCATTTCGCGGCATCGGTAAAACGTTTCCCGGCGTTAAGGCGCTGACGGATATTAGTTTTGACTGCTATGCCGGTCAGGTTCATGCGTTGATGGGTGAAAATGGCGCAGGAAAATCAACTCTCTTAAAAATCCTCAGCGGCAACTATGCGCCAACCACGGGTTCTGTAGTGATTAATGGGCAGGAAATGTCCTTTTCCGACACAACCGCAGCACTTAACGCGGGTGTGGCGATTATTTACCAGGAACTGCATCTCGTGCCGGAAATGACCGTCGCGGAAAACATCTATCTCGGCCAGCTGCCGCATAAAGGCGGCATTGTGAATCGCTCATTGCTGAATTATGAGGCGGGTTTACAACTTAAACATCTTGGTATGGATATTGACCCGGACACGCCGCTGAAATATCTCTCCATTGGTCAGTGGCAGATGGTTGAAATTGCCAAAGCGCTGGCGCGTAACGCCAAAATTATCGCCTTTGATGAGCCAACCAGCTCCCTCTCTGCCCGTGAAATCGACAATCTTTTCCGCGTTATTCGTGAACTGCGAAAAGAGGGGCGGGTGATCTTATACGTTTCTCACCGTATGGAAGAAATATTTGCCCTCAGCGATGCCATCACCGTCTTTAAAGATGGGCGTTATGTCAAAACCTTTACTGATATGCAGCAGGTTGACCACGACGCCCTGGTGCAGGCGATGGTCGGGCGCGACATCGGCGATATCTACGGTTGGCAACCGCGTAGTTATGGCGAGGAGCGGCTGCGTCTTGATGCTGTGAAAGCACCAGGCGTGCGTACGCCAATAAGTCTGGCGGTTCGCAGTGGAGAAATTGTCGGTCTGTTTGGTCTGGTCGGGGCTGGGCGTAGCGAATTAATGAAAGGCATGTTTGGCGGTACGCAAATCACCGCCGGTCAGGTTTATATCGACCAACGGCCGATTGATATTCGTAAACCGAGCCACGCTATTGCCGCAGGCATGATGCTCTGCCCGGAAGATCGCAAAGCGGAAGGCATTATTCCTGTGCACTCCGTTCGCGACAATATCAACATCAGTGCCAGACGTAAACATGTGCTCGGCGGTTGTGTAATCAACAACGGTTGGGAAGAAAACAATGCGGATCACCATATTCGCTCGCTCAACATCAAAACGCCGGGCGCTGAGCAACTGATCATGAATCTCTCAGGCGGAAATCAGCAAAAAGCCATTCTGGGTCGCTGGTTATCGGAAGAGATGAAGGTCATTTTGCTGGATGAACCTACGCGCGGCATTGATGTTGGTGCTAAGCATGAAATTTACAACGTGATTTATGCGCTGGCAGCGCAGGGCGTGGCGGTGCTGTTTGCCTCCAGCGACTTACCTGAAGTCCTCGGAGTTGCCGACCGGATTGTGGTGATGCGCGAAGGCGAAATCGCCGGTGAATTGTTACACGAGCAGGCAGATGAGCGTCAGGCATTAAGCCTTGCGATGCCTAAAGTCAGCCAGGCAGTTGCCTGAGTAAGGAGAGTATGATGTCTTCTGTTTCTACATCGGGTTCTGGCGCACCTAAGTCGTCTTTCAGCTTTGGGCGTATCTGGGATCAGTACGGCATGCTGGTGGTGTTTGCGGTGCTTTTTATCGCCTGTGCCATTTTTGTCCCAAATTTTGCCACCTTCATTAATATGAAAGGGTTGGGCCTGGCAATTTCTATGTCGGGGATGGTGGCGTGTGGCATGTTGTTCTGCCTTGCTTCCGGTGACTTTGACCTTTCTGTCGCCTCCGTAATTGCCTGTGCGGGTGTCACCACGGCGGTGGTTATCAACCTGACTGAAAGCCTGTGGATTGGCGTGGCAGCGGGTTTGTTGCTGGGCGTTCTCTGTGGTCTGGTCAATGGCTTTGTTATCGCCAAACTGAAAATAAATGCCCTGATCACGACACTGGCAACGATGCAGATTGTTCGAGGTCTGGCGTACATCATTTCAGACGGTAAAGCGGTCGGTATCGAAGATGAAAGCTTCTTTGCCCTTGGTTACGCCAACTGGTTCGGTCTGCCTGCGCCAATCTGGCTTACCGTCGCGTGTCTGATTGTCTTTGGTTTGCTGTTGAATAAAACCACCTTTGGGCGTAACACCCTGGCGATTGGCGGGAACGAAGAGGCTGCGCGTCTGGCGGGTGTACCGGTTGTTCGCACCAAAATTATTATCTTTGTTCTCTCTGGTCTGGTATCAGCGATAGCCGGAATTATTCTGGCTTCACGTATGACCAGTGGGCAGCCAATGACGTCGATTGGTTATGAGCTGATTGTTATCTCCGCCTGCGTTTTAGGTGGCGTTTCTCTGAAAGGTGGCATCGGAAAAATCTCATATGTGGTGGCGGGTATCTTAATTTTAGGTACCGTGGAAAACGCCATGAACCTGCTTAATATTTCTCCTTTCGCGCAGTACGTTGTTCGCGGTTTAATCCTGCTGGCAGCGGTGATCTTCGACCGTTACAAGCAAAAAGCGAAACGCACTGTTTGATGCTTTTTTCTGCAACAATTTAGCGTTTTTTCCCACCACAGCCAGCCGCCACAACGGTTGGCTGTTCTTCGTTACAAATGGCGACCCCCGTCACACTGTCTATACTTACATGTCTGTAAAGCGCGTTCTGCGCAACACAATAAGAAAAGAGAAGGAGGAGAACCGGGTGACAGAACCGTTAACCGAAACCCCTGAACTATCCGCGAAATATGCCTGGTTTTTTGATCTCGATGGAACGCTGGCGGAAATTAAACCGCATCCCGATCAGGTGGTCGTGCCTGACAATATTCTGCAAGGACTTCAGCTACTGGCAACCGCAAGTGATGGTGCATTGGCATTGATATCAGGGCGCTCAATGGTAGAGCTTGACGCTTTGGCAAAACCTTATCGCTTCCCGTTAGCGGGCGTGCATGGGGCGGAGCGCCGTGACATCAATGGTAAAACGCATATCGTTCATCTGCCGGATGCGATTGCGCGTGATATTAGCGTGCAACTGCATACGGCTATCGCCCAGCTTCCCGGCGCGGAGCTGGAGACGAAAGGGATGGCCTTTGCGCTGCATTATCGTCAGGCTCCGCAGCATGAAGACGCATTAATGACATTAGCGCAACGTATTACTCAGATCTGGCCACAAATGGCGTTACAGCAGGGAAAGTGTGTTGTCGAGATCAAGCCGCGAGGCACCAGTAAAGGTGAGGCGATTGCTGCCTTTATGCAGGAAGCTCCCTTTATCGGGCGAACGCCGGTATTTCTGGGCGATGATTTAACCGATGAATCTGGCTTCGCTGTCGTTAACCGGCTGGGCGGAATGTCAGTAAAAATTGGCACAGGCGCAACTCAGGCATCATGGCGACTGGCGGGCGTGCCGGATGTCTGGAGCTGGCTTGAAATGATAACCACCGCATTACAACAAAAAAGAGAAAATAACAGGAGTGATGACTATGAGTCGTTTAGTCGTAGTATCTAACCGGATTGCACCACCAGACGAGCACGCCGCCAGTGCCGGTGGCCTTGCTGTCGGCATACTGGGGGCACTGAAAGCCGCAGGTGGACTGTGGTTTGGCTGGAGTGGCGAAACAGGAAATGAGGATCAGCCACTAAAAAAGGTGAAAAAGGGTAACATTACGTGGGCCTCTTTTAACCTCAGCGAACAGGATCTTGACGAATACTACAACCAATTCTCCAATGCCGTTCTCTGGCCTGCTTTTCATTATCGGCTCGATCTGGTGCAATTTCAGCGTCCTGCCTGGGACGGCTATCTACGCGTAAATGCGTTGCTGGCAGATAAATTACTGCCGCTGTTGCAAGACGATGACATTATCTGGATCCACGATTATCACCTGTTGCCCTTTGCGCATGAATTACGCAAACGTGGGGTGAATAATCGCATTGGTTTCTTTTTGCATATTCCTTTCCCGACACCGGAAATCTTCAACGCGCTGCCGACATATGACACCTTGCTTGAACAGCTTTGTGATTATGATTTGCTGGGTTTCCAGACAGAAAACGATCGTCTGGCGTTCCTGGATTGCCTTTCTAACCTGACCCGCGTCACGACGCGTAGCGCAAAAAGCCATACGGCGTGGGGCAAAGCGTTTCGAACGGAAGTTTACCCGATCGGCATTGAACCGAAAGAAATAGCGAAACAGGCTGCCGGACCACTGCCGCCAAAACTGGCGCAACTCAAAGCGGAACTGAAAAACGTACAGAACATCTTTTCTGTTGAACGACTGGATTATTCCAAAGGTTTGCCGGAGCGTTTTCTCGCCTATGAAGCGTTACTGGAAAAATATCCGCAACATCACGGTAAAATTCGTTATACCCAGATTGCGCCAACGTCGCGTGGTGATGTGCAAGCCTATCAGGATATTCGTCATCAGCTCGAAAATGAAGCCGGACGAATTAATGGTAAATATGGGCAATTAGGCTGGACGCCGCTTTATTATTTGAATCAGCATTTTGACCGTAAATTACTGATGAAAATATTCCGCTACTCTGACGTGGGCTTAGTGACGCCACTGCGTGACGGGATGAACCTGGTGGCAAAAGAGTATGTTGCTGCTCAGGACCCAGCCAACCCGGGCGTACTTGTTCTTTCGCAATTTGCGGGAGCGGCAAACGAGTTAACGTCGGCGTTAATTGTTAATCCCTACGATCGTGACGAAGTTGCAGCTGCGCTGGATCGTGCATTGACTATGTCGCTGGCGGAACGTATTTCCCGTCATGCAGAAATGCTGGACGTTATCGTGAAAAACGATATTAACCACTGGCAGGAGTGCTTCATTAGCGACCTAAAGCAGATAGTTCCGCGAAGCGCGGAAAGCCAGCAGCGCGATAAAGTTGCTACCTTTCCTAAGCTTGCGTAAGTGCGGTTAATCTCCCGTAAGTGGAACTAACAGCACATCGACCTCACTTGAGGCAATCACTCTTTTCGCCGAGCAGGATGCTCGCGAAAAGAAACTGTGATTGTGATTACCGCAAATCACCAAATCGAAATGATGTTTGCGACAAACCTCCAGAATATGTTCGCTTAACTCACCGTAGGCAATAAACGTCTCGTCAACGGGATACCCCGCATCCTGAATTAACTTATCAAGAAAGCTTTGCGTTTCTTCCTGCATCACGCTGCGTAAATCTTCAAGCATCGGCGCGGCTAATTGATTGTACATTTCCGGGTCGGAAGCGAGAGTAATTAAACTGATGTGTCCCTTTACTGGCCTGGCGATAGATACCGCTTTTGCTAGCAGTTGCTGACTTTCCGGTGTAACCGCAACGGCGACAAGAATATTGCTATAGCTCATAACCTGTTCCTTATTCTGTGAACTTCAGGTGACATTAAAGCTTTACTCCTAATGGAGAATCGACGCAATCCCAACTCAGTCAAACAGGTAAATATTAGTGTGATTATTAGTAAATACAATTAATCAATCACTCTCGGTGATCATATGATTTCAACTGTAATTATAAGAAAATATTGTACTGATTCTCCATATTAAACAAGTGGTTAATATATCTAAAACATTTTGTTAACATTAAGTGGGTTGTTGCCTGTCTTTGCCTTAAATCAGTTTATTGTGTTGTAAGTGCCTGTTTGTAAATAGATTAACTGATTTTGGATTTGACCAATTATTTATAGCAGATGATTATTTACGGTGAGTTATTTTAACTGTGCGAAACATCTCATTTCGATTATTACGGTTTCACTTTTGCTTACCATCGGTGTGAAAAACTTTTTAACAGATTGAAATACATCCAAAACAAAAGTATGACTTATACATTTATGTTAAGTAATTGAGTATTTTATGTGATCTGCATCACACATTATTGAAAATCGCAGTACCCCTCCGTTGTATGTGCGTGTAGTGACGAGTACAGTTGCGTCGATTTAGGAAAAATCTTAGATAAGTGTAAAGTACCCCCTCTATTTGTAAGGACCTATTAAACCCAATAAGGTGGGGGCTGTTTTATTGCAGCTTATCGCAACTATTCTAATGCTAATTACTTTTTACCGGGGCTTCCCGGCGACATCACGGGGTGCGGTGAGACCGCATAAAAATAAAGTTGGTTATTCTGGGTGGGAATAATGCATACCTCCGAGTTGCTGAAACACATTTATGACATCAACTTGTCATATTTACTACTTGCACAGCGTCTGATTGTTCAGGACAAAGCGTCCGCAATGTTTCGTCTCGGCATAAATGAAGAAATGGCGACAACGTTAGCGGCACTGACTCTTCCGCAAATGGTTAAGCTGGCAGAAACCAATCAACTGGTTTGTCACTTTCGTTTTGACAGCCACCAGACGATTACTCAGTTGACGCAAGATTCCCGCGTTGACGATCTCCAGCAAATTCATACCGGCATCATGCTCTCAACACGCTTGCTGAATGATGTTAATCAGCCTGAAGAATCGCTGCGCAAGAAAAGGGCGTGATCATGAGTGAAAAAAGCATTGTTCAGGAAGCGCGGGATATTCAGCTGGCAATGGAATTGATCACCCTGGGCGCTCGTTTGCAGATGCTGGAAAGCGAAACACAGTTAAGTCGCGGACGCCTGATAAAACTCTATAAAGAACTGCGCGGAAGCCCACCGCCGAAAGGCATGCTGCCATTCTCAACCGACTGGTTTATGACCTGGGAACAAAACGTTCATGCTTCGATGTTCTGTAACGCATGGCAGTTTTTACTGAAAACCGGCTTGTGTAATGGCGTCGATGCGGTAATCAAAGCCTACCGTTTATACCTTGAACAGTGCCCGCAAGCAGAAGAAGGACCGCTACTGGCATTAACCCGTGCCTGGACATTGGTACGGTTTGTTGAAAGTGGATTACTGCAACTTTCCAGCTGCAACTGCTGCGGCGGCAATTTTATTACCCACGCTCACCAGCCTGTTGGCAGCTTTGCCTGCAGCTTATGTCAGCCGCCATCCCGGGCAGTAAAAAGACGTAAACTTTCCCAGAATCCTGCCGATATTATCCCACAACTGCTGGATGAACAGAGAGTACAGGCTGTTTAACTGATACGGTGTGGCGAAACATTCCAGCAGCGGTAACGACGTACCGCTGCTTTTTTTTGCCCCAATCGCGCGTTAACGTCTGACGACTGAACATCCTGTCATGGTCAACAGTGGAAGGATGATGTCGTGCTTATCTTATTAGGTTACCTGGTTGTTCTCGGTACAGTTTTCGGCGGTTATCTGATGACCGGTGGAAGCCTTGGAGCACTCTATCAACCCGCTGAACTGGTGATTATTGCCGGTGCAGGGATTGGGTCGTTTATCGTCGGCAATAATGGCAAAGCGATTAAAGGCACGCTGAAGGCGCTGCCGTTACTATTTCGTCGCTCCAAATATACCAAAGCAATGTATATGGATCTGCTGGCTCTGCTTTATCGGTTGATGGCGAAATCGCGGCAGATGGGGATGTTTTCGCTGGAACGCGATATTGAAAATCCCCGTGAGAGCGAGATCTTCGCCAGCTACCCACGCATCCTTGCGGATAGCGTCATGCTTGATTTTATCGTCGATTATCTGCGCCTGATTATCAGCGGTCACATGAATACCTTCGAAATTGAAGCCCTGATGGATGAAGAGATTGAGACGCACGAAAGCGAAGCAGAAGTCCCAGCGAACAGTCTGGCATTGGTCGGGGACTCACTTCCGGCGTTTGGTATTGTCGCGGCTGTGATGGGGGTCGTTCACGCGTTAGGTTCAGCCGATCGTCCTGCCGCCGAGCTGGGGGCGCTTATCGCACATGCGATGGTGGGGACTTTCCTCGGTATTTTATTGGCTTACGGATTTATTTCCCCATTAGCGAGTGTTTTACGTCAGAAAAGCGCCGAAACCAGCAAAATGATGCAATGCGTGAAAGTCACACTGCTTTCTAATCTGAACGGTTACGCACCGCCTATCGCCGTTGAGTTTGGTCGCAAAACGCTCTATTCCAGCGAACGTCCGTCGTTTATTGAACTGGAAGAGCATGTGCGTGCGGTGAAAAATCCGCAACAACAGACGACAACCGAGGAAGCATGAAGAATCAAGCGCATCCGATTATTGTCGTCAAACGACGCAAAGCCAAAAGCCACGGGGCAGCACATGGATCGTGGAAGATTGCTTATGCCGACTTTATGACCGCGATGATGGCCTTTTTTCTGGTGATGTGGCTAATCTCCATCTCCAGCCCAAAAGAGCTGATTCAGATTGCGGAGTACTTCCGGACTCCACTGGCGACTGCGGTTACGGGCGGCGATCGCATTTCTAATAGTGAAAGCCCAATTCCCGGTGGGGGTGATGATTACACCCAAAGCCAGGGGGAAGTGAATAAGCAGCCGAACATCGAAGAGCTGAAAAAACGCATGGAGCAAAGTCGATTGCGGAAATTGCGTGGCGATCTCGACCAGTTGATTGAATCCGATCCGAAACTGCGGGCGTTACGTCCACATCTCAAAATCGATCTGGTCCAGGAAGGTCTACGTATTCAGATCATCGATAGCCAGAATCGCCCGATGTTCAGAACCGGCAGTGCCGACGTCGAACCCTATATGCGCGACATTCTGCGCGCCATCGCGCCCGTACTGAACGGTATTCCCAATCGTATAAGCCTCTCGGGTCATACCGATGATTTCCCTTACGCCAGTGGTGAGAAAGGTTACAGCAACTGGGAGCTTTCTGCCGATCGGGCCAATGCATCCCGCCGCGAACTGATGGTTGGCGGATTGGATGGCGGCAAAGTGTTACGTGTCGTCGGCATGGCGGCAACGATGCGCTTAAGCGATCGCGGTCCTGATGATGCTGTCAACCGTCGTATCAGCCTGCTGGTACTGAACAAACAAGCCGAACAGGCCATTTTGCATGAAAACGCCGAAAGCCAGAATGAGCCAGTAAGCGCCCTGGAAAAACCTGAGGTTGCACCACAGGTCAGTGTTCCCACAATGCCATCAGCCGAACCGAGGTGACAGCGTGAGCATGGATATAAGCGATTTTTATCAGACTTTTTTTGATGAAGCGGACGAACTGTTGGCTGATATGGAGCAGCATCTGCTGGTTTTGCAGCCGGAAGCGCCAGATGCCGAACAATTGAATGCCATCTTTCGGGCTGCCCACTCGATCAAGGGAGGGGCAGGAACTTTTGGCTTCAGCGTTTTGCAGGAAACCACGCATCTGATGGAAAACCTGCTCGATGAAGCCAGACGAGGTGAGATGCAACTCAACACCGACATTATCAATCTGTTTTTGGAAACGAAGGACATCATGCAAGAACAGCTCGACGCTTATAAACAGTCGCAAGAGCCGGATGCCGACAGCTTCGATTATATCTGCCAGGCCTTGCGTCAACTGGCATTAGAAGCGAAAGGCGAAATGCCATCCGCAGTGGCCCGATTAAGTGTGGTTACCAAAAGTGAACCGCAAGATGAGCAGAGTCGCTGTCAGTCACCGCGTCGAATTATCCTCTCGCGCCTGAAGGCCGGGGAAGTCGACCTGCTGGAAGAAGAGCTGGGACATCTGACAACCCTAACTGACGTGGTAAAGGGGGCGGATTCTCTCTCGGCAATATTACCGGGCGACATTGCCGAAGATGACATCACAGCGGTACTCTGTTTTGTGATCGAGGCCGATCAGATTACCTTTGAAACAGTAGAAGTCTCGCCAAAAACATCTCCCCCACCAGTGCTTAAACTGGCAGCCGAACAAGCGCCAACCGGTCGCGTGGAGCGGGAAAAAACGACGCGCAGCAGTGAATCCACCAGCATCCGTGTAGCGGTAGAAAAGGTTGATCAATTAATTAACCTCGTCGGCGAGCTTGTCATCACCCAGTCCATGCTTGCCCAGCGTTCCAGCGAACTGGACCCGGTTAATCATGGTGATTTGATTACCAGCATGGGGCAGTTACAACGTAACGCCCGTGATTTGCAGGAATCAGTGATGTCGATTCGCATGATGCCGATGGAGTATGTCTTTAGTCGCTATCCCCGGCTGGTGCGTGATCTGGCGGGAAAACTCGGCAAGCAGGTAGAACTGACGCTGGTGGGGAGTTCTACCGAACTCGACAAGAGCCTGATAGAACGCATTATCGACCCGCTGACCCACCTGGTACGCAATAGCCTCGATCACGGTATTGAACTGCCAGAAAAACGGCTCGCCGCAGGTAAAAACAGTGTCGGAAATTTAATTCTGTCTGCCGAACATCAGGGCGGCAACATTTGCATTGAAGTGACCGATGATGGTGCGGGGCTAAACCGTGAGCGAATTCTGGCAAAAGCGGCCTCGCAAGGTTTGACTGTCAGCGAAAGCATGAGCGACGATGAAGTCGCGATGCTGATATTTGCGCCTGGCTTCTCCACTGCGGAACAGGTCACCGACGTCTCCGGGCGCGGCGTCGGTATGGATGTCGTTAAACGTAATATCCAGGAGATGGGGGGGCATGTCGAAATCCAGTCGAAGCAGGGCACAGGTACTACCATCCGCATTTTACTGCCGCTGACGCTGGCAATCCTCGACGGCATGTCCGTACGCGTTGCGGATGAAGTTTTCATTCTGCCGCTGAATGCGGTCATGGAATCACTGCAACCCCGTGAAGCTGATCTCCATCCACTGGCCGGCGGCGAGCGGGTGCTGGAAGTGCGGGGTGAATATCTGCCCATCGTTGAATTGTGGAAAGTATTCAACGTCGCGGGCGCGAAAACCGAAGCCACCCAGGGAATTGTGGTGATCCTGCAAAGTGGCGGTCGCCGCTACGCCTTGCTGGTGGATCAATTAATTGGTCAACACCAGGTTGTGGTTAAAAACCTTGAAAGTAACTATCGCAAAGTCCCCGGCATTTCTGCTGCGACCATTCTTGGCGACGGCAGCGTGGCACTGATTGTTGATGTCTCCGCCTTGCAGGCGATAAACCGCGAACAACGTATGGCGAACACCGCCGCCTGAATGAGTAAAAAGGTAACAATATGACCGGTATGACGAATGTAACAAAGCTGGCCAGCGAGCCGTCAGGCCAGGAATTCCTGGTATTTACCCTTGGTGACGAAGAGTACGGTATTGATATTCTGAAAGTGCAGGAGATCCGTGGCTATGATCAGGTAACACGGATTGCGAACACGCCAGCGTTTATCAAAGGTGTCACTAATCTGCGCGGTGTTATTGTGCCGATTGTCGACTTACGAATTAAGTTCAGTCAGGTGGATGTGGACTATAACGACAACACAGTAGTTATCGTCCTGAATCTCGGGCAGCGGGTAGTCGGCATCGTGGTTGACGGCGTCTCAGATGTGCTTTCATTGACGGCGGAGCAAATTCGTCCGGCACCGGAATTTGCCGTGACGCTTTCAACAGAATATCTCACTGGACTCGGCGCACTGGGCGACCGCATGTTGATTCTGGTGAACATTGAAAAACTGCTGAACAGTGAAGAGATGGCGCTGTTAGATAGCGCGGCGTCAGAAGTGGCGTAATTATCCCGATTTCCTCAATTGAAATGAACCCGATGATCTGCGCATCGGGTTTTTTATGTCAATTTTGCGGTGGATGGCATCATTAATAAAGTTTCCCTCCTTCTTGCCGATAACGAGATCAACTTGTTTTCAGGAAGGTGCCTTATGATTAACCGTATCCGCGTAGTCACGCTGTTGGTAATGGTGCTGGGGGTATTCGCACTGTTACAACTTATTTCCGGCAGTCTGTTTTTTTCCTCCCTTCACCATAGCCAGAAGAGCTTTGTGGTTTCCAATCAATTACGGGAACAGCAGGGCGAGCTGACGTCAACCTGGGATTTAATGCTGCAAACGCGCATTAACCTGAGTCGATCAGCGGTGCGGATGATGATGGATTCCTCCAATCAACAAAGTAACGCCAAAGTTGAATTGCTCGATAGCGCCAGGAAAACTTTGGCCCAGGCCGCGACACATTATAAAAAATTCAAAAGCATGGCGCCGTTACCTGAAATGGTCGCTACCAGTCGTAATATTGATGAAAAATATAAAAACTATCACACAGCATTAACTGAACTGATTGATTATCTTGATTATGGCAATACTGGAGCTTATTTCGCTCAGCCAACCCAGGGAATGCAAAATGCAATGGGCGAAGCGTTTGCTCAGTACGCCCTCAGCAGTGAAAAAATGTATCGCGATATCGTCACTGACAACGCAGATGATTATCGATTTGCCCAGTGGCAACTGGCGGTTATCGCGCTGGTGGTGGTAATGATTCTGCTGGTGGCGTGGTACGGCATTCGCCGTATGTTGCTTACACCGCTGGCAAAAATTATTGCTCATATTCGCGAAATCGCCGGTGGTAACCTGGCGAATACCCTGACCATTGATGGGCGCAGTGAAATGGGCGATCTGGCGCAGAGCGTCTCACATATGCAACGCTCTTTGACTGACACCGTCACTCATGTGCGCGAAGGCTCTGATGCCATCTATGCTGGCACCCGTGAAATTGCGGCGGGCAATACCGATCTTTCTTCTCGTACTGAACAGCAAGCATCCGCGCTGGAAGAAACTGCCGCCAGCATGGAGCAGCTCACCGCGACAGTGAAGCAAAACGCCGATAACGCCCGCCAGGCCTCACAACTGGCGCAAAGTGCCTCCGACACCGCCCAGCATGGCGGCAAAGTGGTGGATGGTGTAGTGAAAACGATGCATGAGATCGCCGATAGTTCGAAGAAAATTGCCGACATTATCAGCGTTATCGACGGTATTGCCTTCCAGACTAATATCCTCGCGCTGAATGCCGCTGTTGAAGCCGCGCGAGCGGGTGAACAAGGCCGTGGTTTTGCCGTGGTGGCGGGCGAAGTGCGTAATCTTGCCAGTCGCAGCGCCCAGGCGGCAAAAGAGATCAAAGCACTTATTGAAGACTCCGTTTCGCGCGTTGATACCGGTTCGGTGCTGGTCGAAAGCGCCGGGGAAACAATGAACAATATCGTCAATGCTGTCACTCGCGTGACTGACATTATGGGCGAGATTGCATCGGCATCAGATGAACAGAGCCGCGGCATCGATCAAGTCGCATTGGCGGTTTCGGAAATGGATCGCGTCACGCAACAGAACGCATCGCTGGTGCAGGAATCAGCTGCTGCCGCCGCTGCGCTGGAAGAACAGGCCAGTCGTTTAACACAAGCGGTTTCTGCGTTCCATCTGGCAGCCAGCCCACTCACCAATAAAACGCAAACATCATCTCGTCCTGCCAGTGAGCAACCACCGGCACAGCCACGACTGCGAATTGCTGAACAAGATCCAAACTGGGAAACATTTTAACGAGCATTGACTAACGCGGTCATTGCCGCCTGATGGGGAGCGTTGATGTTTAATCGTATTCGAATTTCGACCACGCTGTTTTTAATTTTGATTCTCTGCGGGATCTTGCAGATTGGCAGTAACGGCATGTCTTTTTGGGCATTTCGCGATGATTTGCAACGATTGAATCAGGTCGAGCAGAGCAATCAGCAACGTGCGGCATTAGCGCAAACTCGGGCGGTGATGTTACAGGCCAGCACCGCGCTGAATAAAGCGGGCACTCTGACGGCGCTTAGCTATCCGGCAGATGACATTAAAACGTTGATGACGACGGCGCGCGCCAGTCTGACGCAATCCTCTACGTTATTTAAAAGTTTTATGGCGATGACTGCGGGCAACGAGCACGTCAGGGCGTTGCAAAAAGAGACGGAGAAAAGTTTTGCCCGCTGGCACAACGATCTCGAACATCAGGCGACCTGGCTTGAAAGTAATCAACTTTCGGATTTCCTCACTGCGCCGGTGCAGGAATCACAGAATGCGTTTGACGTTAACTTTGAGGCCTGGCAGCAGGAGATCAACCATGTGCTGGAAGCCGCCAGTGCGCAAAGCCAGCGTAACTATCAGATTTCGGCGCTGGTGTTTATCAGCATGATTATTGTTGCAGCGCTCTACATCAGCAGTGCGCTGTGGTGGACGCGCAAGATGATTGTTCAACCACTGGCCATCATCGGTAGCCATTTTGACAGCATTGCTGCGGGTAATCTGGCGCGTCCGATTGCGGTATATGGTCGCAATGAGATCACCGCCATTTTTGCCAGCCTGAAGACCATGCAGCAGGCTTTACGTGGGACGGTGAGTGATGTGCGTAAGGGAAGCCAGGAGATGCACATTGGTATCGCGGAGATTGTCGCAGGCAATAACGATCTCTCAAGTCGTACCGAACAGCAGGCGGCATCGTTGTCACAAACGGCCGCCAGTATGGAGCAATTAACCGCCACGGTAGGGCAAAACGCCGATAACGCGCGACAGGCGTCGGAACTGGCAAAAAAAGCCGCCACAACGGCGCAGGCGGGGGGTGTCCAGGTCAGTACCATGACTCACACCATGCAGGAAATCGCCACCAGCTCGCAAAAAATTGGCGACATTATCAGCGTTATCGACGGCATTGCTTTCCAGACCAATATTCTGGCGCTGAATGCGGCAGTGGAAGCGGCTCGCGCCGGAGAGCAGGGGCGTGGTTTTGCGGTAGTGGCAGGTGAAGTGCGCAATCTTGCCAGCCGTAGCGCCCAGGCGGCAAAAGAGATCAAAGGACTGATCGAAGAGTCTGTCAATCGTGTCCAGCAGGGTTCGAAACTGGTGAATAACGCCGCCGCGACCATGACCGATATTGTCAGTTCAGTAACCCGCGTGAACGACATTATGGGAGAAATTGCCTCGGCGTCGGAAGAACAACGGCGTGGGATTGAACAAGTTGCACAGGCTGTTAGCCAGATGGATCAGGTGACACAGCAGAACGCCTCGCTGGTAGAAGAAGCGGCGGCGGCAACGGAACAACTGGCGAACCAGGCTGACAATCTTTCGTCGCGCGTGGCGGCATTTACCCTTGAAGAACATGAAGTAGCAAGACATGAGTCGGCGCAGTTACAGATTGCGCCAGTGGTATCCTGAAGTGATTGAGAAGGCGCTATGACTTCATCTCTGCCCTGTGGGCAAACGTCTTTATTGTTACAGATGACCGAGCGCCTGGCGCTTTCCGACGCGCATTTTCGGCGGATAAGTCAATTGATCTATCAACGAGCCGGGATCGTCCTGGCCGACCATAAACGCGATATGGTCTACAACCGATTAGTTCGTCGCTTGCGTTCGCTGGGACTGACAGATTTCGGCCATTACTTGAACTTGCTGGAATCTAATCAGCACAGCGGTGAGTGGCAGGCGTTTATCAATTCGCTGACCACGAATCTGACAGCATTTTTCCGTGAGGCACACCATTTTCCTCTGCTCGCGGATCATGCCCGGCGTCGTTCTGGCGAGTATCGTGTATGGAGCGCGGCGGCTTCGACCGGCGAAGAACCGTACAGCATTGCGATGACACTGGCTGACACATTGGGCACCGCGCCCGGACGCTGGAAAGTGTTTGCCAGCGACATTGACACCGAAGTGCTGGAAAAAGCCAGAAGCGGTATTTATCGCCATGAAGAGTTGAAAAACCTGACGCCGCAGCAACTGCAGCGGTACTTCATGCGGGGGACGGGACCGCATGAAGGATTGGTGCGTGTGCGTCAGGAGCTGGCGAACTATGTTGATTTTGCCCCGCTGAATTTACTGGCGAAACAATACACCGTGCCGGGGCCGTTTGATGCGATCTTCTGTCGTAACGTCATGATCTACTTCGATCAAACTACCCAGCAGGAGATTTTGCGCCGCTTTGTTCCGCTCCTTAAACCCGACGGATTGCTGTTTGCGGGTCACTCTGAAAACTTTAGCCACCTTGAGCGCCGCTTCACGCTGCGTGGTCAGACGGTGTATGCGCTAAGTAAGGATTAACGATGAGCAAAATCAGGGTGTTATCTGTCGATGATTCGGCACTAATGCGCCAGATCATGACAGAAATCATCAACAGCCATAGCGACATGGAAATGGTGGCGACCGCCCCTGATCCGCTGGTTGCGCGTGATTTGATTAAGAAATTCAATCCCGATGTATTGACGCTGGATGTTGAAATGCCGCGGATGGACGGACTGGATTTTCTCGAAAAATTAATGCGTTTGCGTCCAATGCCCGTTGTGATGGTTTCTTCCCTGACCGGCAAAGGGTCAGAAGTTACGCTGCGCGCGCTGGAGCTGGGGGCGATAGATTTTGTCACCAAACCGCAGTTGGGTATTCGCGAAGGAATGCTGGCGTATAGCGAAATGATTGCTGAAAAGGTACGCACGGCAGCAAAGGCGAGCCTTGCGGCACATAAACCATTGTCGGCACCGACAACGCTGAAAGCGGGGCCGTTGTTGAGTTCTGAAAAACTGATTGCGATTGGTGCTTCAACGGGGGGAACTGAGGCAATTCGTCACGTCCTGCAACCGTTACCGCTTTCCAGCCCGGCACTGTTAATTACCCAGCATATGCCGCCCGGTTTCACCCGCTCTTTTGCCGACAGACTTAATAAGCTGTGCCAGATCGGGGTTAAAGAAGCCGAAGACGGAGAACGTGTCTTGCCGGGGCATGCCTATATTGCGCCGGGCGATCGGCATATGGAGCTGGCGCGTAGTGGCGCGAATTATCAAATCAAAATTCACGACGGCCCGGCGGTTAACCGTCATCGGCCTTCGGTAGATGTGTTGTTCCATTCTGTCGCCAAACAGGCGGGGCGTAATGCGGTTGGGGTGATCCTGACCGGTATGGGCAACGACGGCGCGGCGGGAATGTTGGCGATGCGTCAGGCGGGAGCATGGACCCTTGCACAAAACGAAGCAAGTTGCGTGGTGTTCGGCATGCCGCGCGAGGCCATCAATATGGGTGGTGTTTGCGAAGTGGTCGATCTTAGCCAGGTAAGCCAGCAAATGCTGGCGAAAATCAGTGCCGGACAGGCGATACGTATTTAAATCAGGAGTGTGAAATGGCGGATAAAGAACTTAAATTTTTGGTTGTGGATGACTTTTCCACCATGCGACGCATTGTGCGTAACCTGCTGAAAGAGCTGGGATTCAATAATGTTGAGGAAGCGGAAGATGGCGTCGACGCCCTCAATAAGTTGCAGGCAGGCGGTTATGGATTTGTTATCTCCGACTGGAACATGCCCAACATGGATGGCCTGGAATTGCTGAAAACGATTCGTGCGGATGGCGCGATGTCGGCATTGCCGGTGTTAATGGTGACTGCAGAAGCCAAGAAAGAGAACATCATTGCTGCGGCGCAAGCGGGGGCCAGTGGCTATGTGGTGAAGCCATTTACCGCCGCGACGCTGGAGGAAAAACTCAACAAAATCTTTGAGAAACTGGGCATGTGAGGATGCGACTATGATGCAACCATCAATCAAACCTGCTGACGAGCATTCAGCTGGCGATATCATTGCGCGCATCGGCAGCCTGACGCGTATGTTGCGCGACAGTTTGCGCGAGCTGGGGCTGGATCAGGCAATTGCCGAAGCGGCGGAAGCCATCCCCGATGCCCGCGATCGTTTGTACTATGTTGTGCAGATGACTGCCCAGGCTGCAGAGCGGGCGCTGAACAGTGTTGAAGCGTCACAACCACATCAAGATCAAATGGAGAAATCAGCAAAAGCATTAACCCAACGTTGGGATGACTGGTTTGCCGATCCGATTGACCTTGCCGGTGCCCGTGAACTGGTGACAGATACGCGGCAATTTCTGGCAGATGTCCCCGCGCATACCAGCTTTACTAACGCGCAACTGCTGGAAATCATGATGGCGCAGGATTTTCAGGATCTCACCGGACAGGTCATTAAGCGGATGATGGATGTCATTCAGGAGATCGAACGTCAATTGCTGATGGTGCTGTTGGAAAACATCCCGGAACAGGAGTCGCGTCCAAAACGTGAAAACCAGAGTTTGCTTAATGGACCTCAGGTTGATACCAGCAAAGCCGGTGTGGTAGCCAGTCAGGATCAGGTGGACGATTTGTTGGATAGTCTTGGATTTTGATTTGTATTGCCTGATGTGGCGTAACCGCGTCATATCAGGCGATGACGCCGCATCCGACAAACGCACACCATGCTTGATGTGTGCAGCAAAAGCCCTAAATCCCCCCTGTTTTGCCCCTTACTCAGACCATTGAACGCTTTTCGCTCTGGCATCATTCACGCTTAATACTCTTTCCAGGATTGGCGACGTGTCTGACGAGAGCGACGACAAAACAGAAGCCCCCACACCCCACCGACTTGAAAAAGCGCGGGAGGAGGGGCAGATCCCGCGTTCCCGTGAACTGACCTCACTGCTGATTTTGTTGGTGGGCGTCTGTGTTATCTGGTTTGGCGGTGTGTCGCTGGCCCGTCGATTGTCGGGCATGCTCTCCGCTGGGCTGCATTTTGATCACAATATTATCAATGACCCGAATCTGATCCTCGGGCAGATTATTCTGCTGATCAGAGAAGCCATGTTGGGGCTGCTGCCGCTGATTAGCGGCGTGGTGCTGGTGGCGCTCATTTCTCCGGTCATGCTGGGGGGGCTGGTATTTAGCGGCAAATCCTTGCAGCCAAAGTTTTCCAAACTCAACCCGCTACCGGGAATTAAACGGATGTTCTCGGCACAGACTGGCGCGGAGTTGCTTAAAGCGATTTTGAAAACCATCCTGGTTGGCAGCGTGACGGGGTTTTATCTCTGGCATCACTGGCCGCAGATGATGCGCTTAATGGCTGAGTCTCCGATTACTGCCATGGGTAATGCGATGGATCTGGTTGGGCTATGCGCACTGCTGGTGGTGCTTGGTGTTATTCCGATGGTGGGATTTGACGTCTTTTTCCAAATCTTTAGCCACCTGAAAAAACTGCGTATGTCGCGGCAGGATATTCGTGATGAGTTTAAACAAAGCGAAGGCGACCCTCATGTTAAGGGGCGGATCCGTCAGATGCAGCGAGCTGCCGCACGGCGTCGGATGATGAACGATGTGCCGAAAGCGGATGTCATTGTCAATAACCCGACCCACTATTCGGTAGCGTTGCAGTATGACGAACACAAAATGAGCGCACCGAAAGTGGTCGCTAAAGGTGCAGGGCTGGTCGCACTGCGCATTCGTGAAATTGGCGCTGAAAATAACGTCCCTACGCTTGAAGCGCCGCCGCTGGCGCGAGCGCTGTATCGACATGCGGAGATCGGTCAACAAATCCCAGGCCAACTGTACGCCGCAGTGGCGGAAGTGCTGGCCTGGGTCTGGCAACTGAAACGCTGGCGTCTGGCTGGTGGACAGCGCCCTGTACAACCTACTCATCTTCCGGTGCCGGAAGCCCTGGATTTTATTAACGAGAAACCGACCCATGAGTAATCTGGCCGCGATGCTGCGCCTGCCCGCAAACCTGAAATCGACACAATGGCAGATCCTTGCCGGACCGATTTTGATCCTGTTGATCTTGTCGATGATGGTGCTGCCACTGCCCGCATTCATACTCGACCTGCTGTTCACCTTCAATATTGCCTTGTCGATCATGGTGTTGCTGGTCGCGATGATTACCCAGCGCACGCTCGAGTTTGCTGCGTTTCCGACCATTCTGTTGTTTACCACCCTGTTACGTCTGGCACTTAACGTGGCTTCAACCCGTATCATTTTGATGGAAGGGCATACTGGCGCGGCGGCGGCAGGGAAGGTGGTCGAAGCGTTCGGTCACTTCCTCGTTGGTGGCAATTTCGCTATCGGTATCGTGGTGTTCGTCATTCTCGTGATCATCAACTTTATGGTTATTACCAAAGGTGCCGGGCGTATCGCAGAAGTAGGCGCGCGCTTTGTTCTCGATGGTATGCCAGGAAAGCAGATGGCGATTGATGCCGACCTTAACGCCGGACTGATTGGTGAAGATGAGGCGAAAAAACGCCGCAGTGAAGTCACTCAGGAAGCCGATTTTTACGGCTCAATGGACGGAGCAAGTAAGTTTGTTCGCGGCGATGCCATCGCCGGGATCCTCATCATGGTCATTAACGTTGTCGGCGGATTGCTGGTCGGTGTGCTGCAACATGGCATGAGCATGGGACATGCGGCGGAAAGTTATACGCTATTGACCATTGGTGACGGTCTGGTAGCACAAATCCCGGCGCTGGTGATTTCTACCGCCGCGGGGGTTATCGTTACGCGCGTCAGCACTGATCAGGATGTTGGCGAACAGATGGTGAATCAGCTTTTCAGTAACCCGAGCGTTATGTTGTTAAGCGCCGCCGTGCTCGGTTTACTCGGCCTGGTGCCTGGAATGCCGAACCTGGTATTTTTGCTGTTCACTGCCGGATTGCTGGGGCTGGCCTGGTGGATCCGCGGACGCGAACAAAAAGCGCCTGCCGAACCAAAACCGGTAAAAATGGCAGAGAATAATGCCGTTGTCGAAGCAACGTGGAACGATGTTCAACTGGAAGATTCTCTGGGAATGGAAGTGGGTTATCGACTGATCCCGATGGTCGATTTTCAGCAGGATGGTGAACTACTGGGTCGTATTCGCAGTATTCGCAAGAAATTTGCTCAGGAAATGGGCTTTCTGCCGCCGGTAGTACACATTCGCGACAATATGGATCTGCAACCTGCCCGCTACCGTATTTTGATGAAAGGCGTGGAGATAGGCAGTGGTGATGCATATCCGGGGCGCTGGTTGGCAATAAACCCAGGTACCGCAGCTGGAACGTTACCTGGAGAGGCGACCGTCGATCCGGCATTTGGTCTGAATGCTATCTGGATTGAAAGTGCGCTAAAAGAACAGGCGCAGATTCAAGGGTATACCGTGGTTGAGGCCAGCACGGTGGTGGCTACGCATCTTAACCACCTCATAAGCCAGCATGCCGCAGAGCTGTTTGGTCGTCAGGAGGCGCAACAGTTGCTGGATCGTGTCGCTCAGGAGATGCCAAAGCTGACGGAAGATCTCGTGCCTGGCGTCGTCACGCTCACCACACTGCATAAAGTGCTGCAAAATCTGCTCGATGAAAAAGTCCCGATTCGCGATATGCGCACTATTCTCGAAACGCTGGCGGAACATGCGCCCATCCAAAGCGATCCACATGAATTAACCGCCGTCGTGCGCGTGGCGTTAGGACGGGCTATAACCCAGCAGTGGTTTCCTGGCAAAGATGAAGTCCATGTTATTGGCCTCGATACACCGCTGGAACGTTTGTTACTACAGGCCTTGCAGGGTGGGGGCGGATTGGAGCCTGGGCTGGCGGATCGTTTACTGGCACAAACTCAGGAAGCGCTATCCCGTCAGGAGATGCTGGGTGCGCCGCCAGTATTATTGGTGAACCACGCGCTGCGACCATTATTGTCTCGCTTCCTGCGTCGCAGCCTGCCGCAGTTAGTGGTGCTGTCGAATCTGGAACTATCAGATAACCGACATATCCGTATGACGGCGACGATTGGCGGCAAATAATGAGAGCCTTATTAGCAATATTATTGTTTCCGCTGCTGGCGCAAGCCGCCGGGGAGGGGATGTGGCAGGCGAGCAGTGTGGGCGTTACGTTAAATCACCGTGGTGAATCGATGTCGTCAGCGCCTCTTTCTTCGCGACAACCTGCATCAGGATTGATGACGCTGGTTGCGTGGCGTTATCAGCTTATCGGCCCAACTCCCGTAGGGCTGCGGGTTCGCTTGTGTTCACAATCTCGTTGTGTCGAATTAGAGGGGCAGAGCGGAACCACCGTGGCCTTTTCCGGTATACCGGCGGCAGAACCGTTGCGATTTATCTGGGAAGTGCCTGGCGGCGGGCGGTTAACTCCGCCGCTAAAAGTACAACGTAATGAAGTGATTGTGAATTATCGCTGAAGGACAAATAAAAATTACGCGCTCGCGGCATGTTTAATAACTCAGTGAAAAAGGCTCGATGTTTTGTTGCAATTATTTATCAGGAATAGCTTGCAACAAAACATGCCAAAAATATGTGAATTATCCTCTTGTCAAAGGGCTTGGATAAAAATCTTCAGAGTTACGGTATAACTGCAACTGGCGAGTTCGCGTATTGGTCTGTATGATCATACATGAGAGCCATTCTGATTCAGAATAAGGGGCACTTAAATCCTGAACGTCTTCATTTGAAAGGATTAATTCACATTCTTTGTCCCTAAAATCCAGCCAGGCTCGTTGTGATTTTTTAAGCAAGTTAAGTTGTTCGGTATCAGGTTTTTTGACACCTGTGCGTGGTACTTGTTCTATATAACGATAAGCTTCACCATAAGCTTTATTTAATTGCGCATCGACGAGATTGTATTCTTGTCGCAGGCATGATTTGATCACGTTAATGTCAGTATCATCATCTGAATTTTTTTGCCAACAATCTTTGATGGCTGAAATGTCATGGTCATTGACTATAACCGTATCTTCTGCGTAAGCCTGGCAAGAGATAATGCCTAATGTTAATACAAGAAATTTAAACACTGCGGTATTCCTTAAATTCAACCGTTATCGTTTCCCTGGGGCCGGATATTACGCTTCTGGCCTCTTATCCAATAGTGAGAAAACAGTGGCATGTCCATTTTCAGAATACATTTAGATGGCAATAAAAAAGCCTGATCAGGTAACCCTGATCAGGCTTCACTCTCACGAAAAATCGATTACATACGCTCTACTGTCTCAATACCCAGCGTATCCAGGCCCAGCTTCAGCGTCTTCGCCGTCAGTTGTGCCAGTTTCAGACGACTGTTACGCACTTCTTCGTTTTCTGCGCTGAGGATCGGGCAGTGCTCGTAGAAGCCAGAGAACAGACCGGCCAGATCGTACAGGTAAGCACACATCACGTGCGGCGTGCCTTCACGGGCAACCACAGTGAGGGTTTCTTCAAACTGCAGCAGGCGAGCTGCCAGTTGTGCCTCACGATCTTCACGGATGATTACCGGAGCTGCAGCCAGTTGCTCTTCGTCAATTTCTGCTTTACGGAACACGGACAATACACGCGTGTAAGCATACTGCATGTATGGCGCGGTATTACCCTCAAACGCCAGCATGTTGTCCCAGTCGAAGATGTAGTCAGTGGTACGGTTTTTGGAGAGATCTGCGTATTTAACCGCACCAATACCAACCGCATTAGCCAGTTTTTCCAGCTCATCGGCTGGCATATCCGGGTTCTTCTCTGCCACCAGACGGCGTGCGCGTTCCAGGGCTTCATCCAGCAGATCGGCCAGTTTCACCGTACCGCCAGCACGCGTTTTGAACGGTTTGCCGTCTTTGCCCAGCATCATGCCGAACATATGATGTTCCAGCGGTACGGATTCCGGCACATAGCCTGCTTTACGGACGATAGCCCACGCCTGCATCAGGTGTTGATGCTGGCGGGAGTCGATGTAATACAGCACGCGATCGGCATGCAATGTTTCATAACGATATTTTGCACAGGCGATATCAGTGGTGGTGTAGAGATAGCCGCCATCTTTCTTCTGAATGATCACGCCCATCGGTTCGCCTTCCTTGTTTTTGAACTCATCAAGGAATACGACGGTTGCGCCTTCGCTTTCTACAGCCAGACCTTTGGCTTTGAGATCAGCCACGATACCCGGCAGCATCGGGTTGTACAGGCTTTCGCCCATCACGTCATCACGGGTCAGCGTCACGTTCAAACGATCGTAGGTGATCTGGTTCTGCGTCATGGTGATGTCGACCAGTTTGCGCCACATCTCACGGAAGTATTCATCACCGCTTTGCAGTTTTACCACGTAGTTACGTGCACGCTCAGCGAACGCTTCATCTTCATCGTAATGCTTTTTCGCATCGCGGTAGAAACCTTCAAGATCAGCCAGCTCCATTTCACCGGCATTTTCCTGCTGCTGCTTTTCCAGCCATGCAATCAGCATACCGAACTGAGTGCCCCAGTCGCCGACGTGGTTTGCGCGAATCACTTTGTGACCGAGGAACTCCAGAGTACGCACTGCTGCGTCACCAATAATGGTAGAGCGCAGGTGACCGACGTGCATCTCTTTCGCCACGTTTGGCGCAGAGTAGTCAACCACAATGGTCTGTTTTTCTGGCGTAGCAACACCGAGACGATCGGACGCCAGCGCCTGCTGAACATGTTCAGCCAGGAATGCCGGATCAAGGAAAATGTTGATAAAGCCTGGTCCGGCGATCTCAACCTTGCTGGCGATACCGTTAAGATCCAGATGAGTCAGCACCTGCTCTGCTAATTGTCGCGGTGCCATACCCAGTTTTTTAGCAACTGCCATCATGCCGTTAGCCTGATAGTCGCCGAACTGAACTTTTGCTGACTGACGAACCTGCGGTTCGCAATCCGCAGGCGCGCCTGCCGCAATCATGGCCTGACGGACTTTTTCTGAGAGAAGAGCCTGAATATTCACCGGAATACCTTACATTGATGAAGCGAGCAAAAATTACCCGCACCAGTTAAAGAAATTAGGGCGGGAGTATACTGCAAATGGCTGTTTTCGTCAGCAACGTGCGCGTGGCGTATTGCCGTTTTCACCATTGCATCAGAAGTGGCGTGAAATCAGCGGTTGGTTGGCGCAGGGCAACAGGGTAAATTAACGCTTTTACTGAAAGACGAAGAGTGATTATGGCGAACTGGCAATCTATCGACGAGCTGCAGGATATTGCATCGGATTTACCGCGATTTACCCACGCATTAGATGAACTTTCCCGCCGTCTGGGGTTGGATATCACTCCACTGACTGCCGATCACATTTCTTTGCGTTGCCATCAAAACGTCACCGCTGAACGCTGGCGTCGCGGGTTTGAACAGTGCGGCGAGCTTTTGTCAGAAAATATGATCAATGGCAGGCCGATTTGTCTGTTTAAATTGCATGAACCGGTACAGGTTGCGCACTGGCAGTTTTCAATTGTAGAGCTACCGTGGCCTGGGGAAAAACGTTACCCGCACGAAGGTTGGGAACATATTGAAATCGTTCTGCCAGGTGATCCTGAAACGTTGAATGCCCGTGCGCTGGCATTGCTTTCTGATGAAGGACTCAGCCTTCCGGGGATCTCGGTTAAAACCAGTTCGCCAAAAGGTGAGCATGAGCGATTACCGAATCCGACACTGGCGGTCACCGATAGCAAAACGACGATTAAATTTCATCCGTGGTCCATTGAAGAGATCGTTGCCAGCGAGCAGCCGGCGTAATTAAGGAGCAAAAATGGCATTACTGGAAATTTGCTGTTACAGCATGGAATGCGCGCTAACGGCGCAGCAAAACGGCGCAGACAGAGTTGAATTATGCGCAGCCCCAAAAGAGGGGGGCTTAACGCCGTCGTTGGGGGTATTGAAATCCGTGCGCCAGCGGGTGACGATCCCTGTGCATCCAATTATTCGCCCACGCGGTGGTGATTTTTGCTACAGCGACGGTGAGTTTGCCGCCATTCTTGAGGATGTGCGCACAGTCCGCGAATTATGTTTTCCTGGACTGGTGACGGGCGTTCTCGATGTTGACGGGAATGTCGATATGCCACGAATGGAAAAAATAATGGCTGTTGCCGGTCCGCTGGCAGTGACTTTTCATCGCGCCTTCGATATGTGCGCTAACCCTTTAAATACACTCAATAATCTTGCGGAATTGGGCGTTGCTCGGGTACTGACATCAGGGCAAAAATCAGACGCACTGCAAGGTTTATCAAAAATTATGGAACTTATTGCCCATGGTGATGCTCCAATCATTATGGCCGGAGCAGGAGTCCGTGCAGAAAACCTGCACCACTTCCTCGATGCCGGAGTGCTGGAAGTCCATAGCTCCGCGGGAGCGTGGCAAGCCTCACCAATGCGTTATCGTAATCAAGGATTGTCCATGTCATCAGATGCACACGCGGACGAGTATTCGCGTTATGTCGTAGACGGGGCGGCGGTTGCTGAAATGAAAGGAATCATTGAACGCCGTCAGGCCAAATGATTTTTACCGTTGCATCATGTCGCCCAATATGATGCTTGCTCGTACCAGGCCCCTGCAATTTCAACAGGGGCCTTTTTTTATCCCCGAGAAGTATAAAAAACGAACGATTTCTGTGATCAGTTGAGCGCGTGACAGTGCGCATAGCGTTGTGCTAAAAATTTTTATATATTCATATTAATTATGTAATTTAAATTACTAAAACTGACAAATATATATTCTAAATAACAACTGGGTTATTCCTTAGCAATTAATGATTACATTGTAATAAATCATATTCTTTATCGATTATTTCAGGCAGTGTTGTGCCGAATTATGCAAGCGGTCAATTCGTTGTGTATTTAATTATACAATGATTTCGGTGTTCTGGAATTAATTAGAGGAATCTATGCGAGGGAAAAAACGCATTGGGTTATTATTTTTGCTGATAACGGTTGTGGTTGGTGGCGGCGGGTTATTACTGGCGCAAAAAGCCTTACATAAAACGTCGGATACCGCATTTTGCCTTTCCTGCCACTCGATGAGTAAACCTTTTGAGGAATATCAGGGAACTGTCCACTTTTCTAACCAGAAAGGGATACGTGCGGAATGTGCCGATTGCCATATTCCAAAGTCAGGGGTGGATTATTTATTTGCTAAATTAAAAGCTTCTAAAGATATTTATCATGAATTTGTTAGCGGCAAAATAGACAGTGACGATAAGTTCGAAGCGCATCGTCAGGAAATGGCCGAAACAGTATGGAAAGAATTAAAAGCAACTGATTCTGCAACGTGTCGTAGTTGCCATTCTTTTGATGCCATGGATATTGCCTCGCAAAGTGAATCTGCGCAGAAAATGCATAACAAAGCGCAAAAGGACGGCGAAACCTGTATCGATTGTCATAAAGGCATTGCCCATTTTCCACCAGAAATAAAAATGGATGACAACGCGGCGCATGAGCTGGAAAGTCAGGCCGCTACTTCAGTTACCAATGGCGCACATATTTATCCTTTCAAAACTTCTCGCATAGGCGAGCTGGCTACCGTGAATCCTGGTACCGATCTCACCGTCGTTGATGCCAGTGGCAAACAGCCGATCGTTCTGTTGCAGGGTTATCAAATGCAGGGCAGTGAAAACACGCTCTACCTGTCGGCAGGTCAACGGCTGGCGCTAGCCACATTAAGTGAAGAAGGTATCAAGGCGTTAACGGTAAACGGGGAATGGCAGGCTGACGAATACGGCAATCAATGGCGTCAGGCGTCTTTACAGGGTGTGCTTACCGATCCCGCATTAGCGGACCGTAAACCGCTATGGCAATACGCTGAAAAACTTGACGATACCTATTGCGCTGGTTGCCATGCCCCTATTGCCTCCGACCATTACACCGTCAATGCATGGCCGTCCATTGCCAAAGGAATGGGTGCGCGAACCAGCATGAGCGAAAACGAACTGGACATTTTGACGCGGTACTTCCAGTACAACGCCAAAGATATTACCGAGAAACAGTGATCCTCGTTGATCAGGGAGGAAGTTATGACATTAACAAGACGTGAATTTATTAAACACAGCGGTATTGCCGCTGGGGCGCTGGTGGTGACATCGGCTGCACCGCTACCCGCATGGGCAGAAGAGAAGGGGGGCAAAATCCTCACCGCGGGCCGTTGGGGAGCGATGAACGTAGAAGTGAAGGACGGGAAGATTGTTTCTTCGACAGGCGCGCTGGCGAAAACCATACCGAACTCCTTACAGTCTACGGCGGCGGATCAGGTACATACAACGGCGCGTATTCAGCATCCGATGGTGAGAAAAAGCTATCTCGATAATCCACTACAACCGGCGAAAGGTCGTGGCGAAGATACTTATGTACAGGTGAGCTGGGAACAAGCATTAAAACTTATTCATGAGCAACACGATCGCATTCGCAAAGCTAACGGACCATCGGCCATTTTTGCCGGATCTTACGGCTGGCGCTCTTCTGGCGTGTTACATAAAGCGCAAACCTTACTGCAACGTTATATGAATCTTGCGGGCGGTTATTCAGGGCATAGCGGCGATTATTCAACCGGGGCGGCACAGGTAATCATGCCGCATGTGGTGGGTTCCGTGGAGGTGTATGAACAGCAGACCTCCTGGCCACTGATTCTGGAAAACAGTCAGGTGGTGGTGTTGTGGGGGATGAACCCGCTGAATACCTTAAAAATTGCCTGGAGCAGTACCGATGAGCAAGGGCTGGAATACTTCCATCAGCTGAAAAAATCTGGCAAACCAGTGATTGCCATTGATCCTATCCGCTCCGAAACCATCGAATTCTTTGGCGACAATGCTACCTGGATCGCGCCAAATATGGGCACCGACGTGGCGCTGATGTTGGGGATTGCACATACCCTGATGACACTAGGCAAACACGATAAAGTGTTCCTTGAAAAATACACCACCGGGTATCCGCAGTTTGAAGAGTATCTGACAGGTAAGAGCGATAATACGCCGAAGAGCGCGGCCTGGGCGGCGGAAATTACTGGCGTAGCGGAAGCGCAGATAGTCAAACTCGCTGAACTGATGGCGGCAAATCGCACAATGCTGATGGCAGGCTGGGGAATTCAGCGCCAGCAATATGGTGAACAGAAACACTGGATGCTGGTGACGCTGGCGGCGATGTTAGGGCAGATTGGTACACCGGGCGGCGGGTTTGGTTTCTCTTATCATTACTCAAACGGTGGCAACCCGACGCGTGTTGGCGGAGTGCTGCCGGAAATGTCTGCGGCGATTGCCGGACAGGCCAGCGAGGCCGCTGATGATGGCGGAATGACGGCGATTTCTGTTGCCCGTATCGTCGATGCGCTGGAAAATCCTGGCGGCAAATATCAGCATAACGGTAAAGAACAAACGTATCCGAATATCAAAATGATCTGGTGGGCGGGTGGCGGTAACTTTACCCATCACCAGGATACTAATCGTCTGATTAAAGCATGGCAGAAACCGGAGATGATCGTCGTTTCTGAATGCTACTGGACCGCAGCTGCTAAACATGCAGATATCGTATTACCGATCACCACATCGTTTGAGCGCAATGACTTGACGATGACCGGTGATTACAGCAACCAGCATATTGTACCGATGAAGCAGGCTGTCGCTCCGCAATTTGAAGCGCGTAACGATTTTGATGTGTTTGCCGATCTTGCTGAATTACTCAAACCTGGCGGAAAAGAGATCTATACCGAAGGTAGAGATGAAATGGCGTGGCTGAAATTTTTCTATGATGCCG
This sequence comes from Escherichia sp. MOD1-EC5990, assembly GCF_002965285.1. Classification (NCBI taxonomy): domain Bacteria; kingdom Pseudomonadati; phylum Pseudomonadota; class Gammaproteobacteria; order Enterobacterales; family Enterobacteriaceae; genus Escherichia; species Escherichia sp. MOD1-EC5990. Next base: position 55,364 of record NZ_PTRV01000006.1, read on the forward strand.
CTCAGAAAGGTGCGCGTGCGCAACGCGTGACTATGCCGATGTTTAATGCTTTCTGGCAGCAAAATAAACTGATCGAAATGCGCCGCAGCGAGAAGAACGAACAGTACGTTCGTTATGCTGATTTCCGCGCCGATCCGGTGAAAAATGCGCTGGGTACGCCAAGCGGCAAAATTGAGATTTACTCCAAAACGCTGGAAAAATTTGGCTATAAGGATTGCCCGGCACACCCAACCTGGCTTGCGCCTGATGAGTGGAAAGGTTCCGCCGACGAGAAGCAGTTGCAGCTTCTGACCGCACATCCGGCACACCGTTTACACAGTCAGCTTAACTATGCGGAACTGCGTAAAAAATATGCGGTTGCCGATCGTGAACCGATCACTATTCACACCGAAGATGCTGCTCGCTTTGGTATTGCGAATGGCGATCTGGTGCGTGTCTGGAACAAACGTGGTCAGATTCTGACAGGCGCGGTGGTGACTGACGGGATCAAAAAAGGCGTGGTATGCGTGCATGAAGGTGCATGGCCAGATCTGGAAAATGGCTTGTGTAAAAACGGCAGTGCGAACGTGTTAACGGCGGATATCCCCAGCTCTCAGCTGGCAAATGCCTGTGCCGGTAACTCTGCGCTGGTGTATATCGAAAAATATACGGGCAATGCACCGAAGTTAACGGCGTTTGATCAGCCAGCTGTTCAGGCATAAGACGTGAAAAGCGCCCGGAAACGGGCGCTGAGGTTATGCAAACGTAAAACTGCCTGATGCGCTATGCTTATCAGACCTACATAGTCCCTGCAACATATTGAATTAAAAAGGCTTTGTAGGCCGGATAAGGCGTTCACGCCGCATCCGGCAGTAATACCAGACCTTTACGGCTTGCGCGCAATCAGTACCGCGCGTTTAGGCGCAGGATAGCCTTCCACCGTTTTACCCGGATCATGTGGGTCGAGGAAATCGGACAGAGACTCGGTGACCATCCATTCGGTGCGTCGCTGCTCTTCGGTCGTGGTAACGCTCACATCCGCAATGCGGATATCAACAAAACCACACTTCTTCAGCCAGTTTTTCAACGCCAGGGCTGACGGGATGAAATAAACATTACGCATTTGCGCGTAACGATCGCCTGGCACCAGGACGGTATTTTCATCGCCATCAATAACCAGTGTTTCCAGCACCAGTTCACCTTCATTCACCAGTTGATCTTTTAACTGCCAGAGATGCTCCAGCGGTGAACGACGATGATAAAGTACGCCCATCGAAAAGACGGTATCAAAGGCTTTCAGCGCCGGAAGTTGTTCAATCCCTAAGGGCAACAGATGCGCCCGTTGGTCGTTACCCAATAGTTTACGCACCGCTTCAAACTGGCATAGGAACAGTTGCGTAGGGTCGATACCCACCGCCAGATGTGCGCCTGCGCCAATCATGCGCCACATGTGATAACCGCTGCCGCAGCCGACATCAAGAATGGTGCGCCCGGTTAAATCAGAAAGATGGGGCAGAACACGATCCCATTTCCAGTCAGAACGCCATTCGGTATCGATGTTAACGCCATACAGCGAAAACGGCCCTTTGCGCCACGGCATGAGGTTGCGCATCAGTGTTTCAATGCGCTTAATCTGCCCTGCGCTCAGTGGCTCTTCGCTTTCTGCCGTCACGCTATGCAGTAAATCAAGACGATACGGTTTAATTTCAGGCAGAAATTCCACCGCATTGGACCACTGTTTAAACAGACCATGCTGCTGTTCGCGCTGCCAGCTGGCAATCTGCGCGGGCAGCGTTTCCAGCCAGTGTGAAAGATGATTTTTGGCAATCAGAGAATAAAAGTTACCAAAGTCGATCATGCAGCGTCCTCTGCTTTTAATGCCACCAGTGAACCAAAGTTAAAGCACTGGAACCATAGCTCGCTATGTTCAAAACCGGCTTGATGCAGGCGAGCTTTATGGGTTTCCACAGAATCGGTTAGCATCACATTTTCCAGCATGCTGCGCTTCTGGCTGATCTCCAGTTCGCTGTAACCGTTGGCACGTTTAAAGTCGTGGTGCATGTTGAACAGCAATTCACCAACTTTGGCATCTTCGAAACTGAATTTTTCCGAAAGCACCAGCGCACCGCCCGGGTTCAGCCCTTGATAAATTTTATCCAGTAACGCCTGACGCTCTGAAGGTTCCAGGAATTGCAGGGTAAAATTCAGCACAACCATCGATGCGTTTTCAATGGTGATATCGCGAATATCACCTTCAATAACGTCTACTGGCGTAGGGGCTTTATAAGCGTCAATATGACGACGGCAGCGTTCAATCATCGCCGGAGAGTTGTCGATGGCGATAATTTTGCAATTATCATGATGAATATTGCGACGCACTGAGAGCGTCGCCGCGCCCAGAGAACAACCCAGATCGTAAACCTGCGTACCAGGTTGAACGAAGCGTTCGGCTAACATACCAATCATGGAAATAATATTGGAGTAGCCGGGAACGGAACGCTGGATCATATCCGGGAAGACTTCGGCTACCCGTTCATCAAAGGTCCAGTCGCCCAGTCTGGCGATAGGGGCAGAAAATAGCGTGTCGCGGTGAGACATAACGTAAAAATCCGGGAAAAAGAAAGTGGCGTATTGTGCGCTAACGCAGGGAGAAAACCAACTCCCAGGGCATATACCAAAGATTCGCCAGCACCATCAGCAACAGCGCACACCAGGTGGCGCTCATGCCAGAACGTCGCCAGCGGAACAGACGGTGATGAAAACCGTAATAATGCATCAGACGACCAGCAAGCAAAACGATGCCGCAAATATGCACCATCCAGGTTTCGGCGCCATTCATTTCCATAAACAGCATCAACACAATCGCGATGGGAATATACTCCACCGCGTTACCATGAATGCGAATAGCGCTTTGCAGTTCGCTAAAACCGCCGTCACCATAGGCAACGCGGTACTGCATACGCAGGCGAACGACATCAAAAGAGAACTTCATTAATAACAACGCACTTAAAACGGCATACAGCGCGCTTACCATACAAACTCCCTTTAAAATGGCCGATGGCACCTGTCTATGATAGGTGGCAAATTCAGAAAAGAGAAGATTGCTGTGGAATAGCCGGAACTGCTCCGATCTCTGGAAGTGTTTTACGTAAGCCTTCCCACAGGGTATGTACCAGTTCCGGTGCCTGGGCAATATCTGGCGTATGTAAAAAAAGATAAGGCGTAGTGGTCTGATGCCACTGCGCTAATTTTTGTAACCAAACCTGAAACAACTCTCGGTTTTGCGTCATATCATCACTACCGATAAAACGGATCAGCGGATTTGTCGCCGTCAGCACAGCATGTACGGGAACTTTAGGTTTTTTCCGTTGAGCGTCGCGAATAGCTTCACTGTGTGGGCGTGCTGCATGAACCGGGCGGCTGTCTAAAATCACCCGATTAACGCCGCGCTGATGTAAACCGCGATTAAGCGTTTGTTCCTCTTCCCCTTTGGCGAAAAACTGTGGATGGCGGACTTCCACACCATAATTAAACTCGCCGGGAAGAGAGTCGAGAAAATGCCAAAGCGCAGGCAGATCCCGTGGGCCAAATGTGGCAGGCAGTTGCAGCCAGTATTGCCCAATGCGCGGCGCTAACGGTGACAAGCGAGTCAAAAATTCAGTTACTAAATCATCGCAATGCCGTAATGCTGCCTGATGCGAAATGGTCGCCGGAAACTTAAAACAGAAGCGAAAATTATCTGTGGTCTGCTCACGCCAGCGCAGGACAACCTCGGATTTTGGCAGGGCGTAAAGCGTGGTGTTGCCCTCCACACAGTTAAAGTGGCGGGCATACTCTTCAAGGCTGGTGATCCCCAACCGCACCCATTTAGGATGCGACCATTGCGGCAGACCGATGTAAATCATAATGCGTTGAGGATCTCTTCCACACTGCGCACACGGGCGATGCGTGGGTAGATATGGTTGATGCTGTTATTGTGCTGCTCGGCGCTGGCGGCGCTGCAGGCGTCTTCGGCAATCACCAGATTAAAACCGAGTTCCCAGGCATTGCGGGCGGTGGATTCAACACCGATATTGGTCGAGATCCCACATAACACTATTGTATCGATACCCCGGCGGCGTAACTGCAACTCCAGATCCGTACCGTAAAACGCACCCCATTGACGTTTGATGATTTCGATGTCGCTGTCGGTTGCACCTAATGCAGCAGGATGTTGCCACCAGTTTTCGGGCAACACTTTAGCGGGGGAGGGGGCATCAACCGGCTGTTTTAATGCTTCGGCGTAATCGGTAGACCAACCAACGCGCACCAGAAACACGGGCTGACCGTTCGCGCGAAATTTCGCCGTCAGCTTCCCTGCTCGATTAACCACCTCATCGGCAGTATGAGGACCACCGGCAAAAGGTAAGATGCCTTCTTGTAAGTCAATTACCACCAGCGCAGTGGTTTTAGCATTCAGTTCAAGCATGATGACTCCTGACAAAACAAAATCGTGCCTCTCACCTTAATGCAATTAGCCGATGGCGGAACGACAAATTTTGTTAATTTTTATGAGTTCGGGCAACACCTTTATAGCAAACTGGCGTAGAGTCTGATTTCAGGCCCGATATAAAGTGGTAACGAGGCGTTCCAGCGCGGGCCAGGCTCTTACGGTGCGGCAGAATTTCCAGTATAATAGCCGCCTTTTTTCATTCAGTTGTGACATACAGCTAACGCTGCGACTTGGTCACCTGCGCAGCAGGGGGCATCCGCCGGCAGCTAAGTTAAGGGATATCTCATGCGTACAGAATATTGTGGACAGCTCCGTTTGTCCCACGTGGGGCAGCAGGTGACTCTGTGTGGTTGGGTCAACCGTCGTCGTGATCTTGGTAGCCTGATCTTCATCGATATGCGCGACCGCGAAGGTATCGTGCAGGTATTTTTCGATCCGGATCGTGCGGACGCGTTAAAGCTGGCCTCTGAACTGCGTAATGAGTTCTGCATTCAGGTCACGGGCACCGTACGTGCGCGTGACGAAAAAAATATCAACCGCGATATGGCGACCGGCGAAATCGAAGTGCTGGCCTCCTCGCTGACCATCATCAACCGCGCAGACGTTCTGCCGCTTGACTCTAACCACGTCAACACCGAAGAAGCGCGTCTGAAATACCGCTACCTCGACCTGCGTCGTCCGGAAATGGCTCAGCGCCTGAAAACCCGCGCTAAAATCACCAGCCTGGTGCGCCGTTTTATGGATGACCACGGCTTCCTCGACATCGAAACTCCGATGCTGACCAAAGCCACGCCGGAAGGCGCGCGTGACTACCTGGTGCCTTCTCGTGTGCACAAAGGGAAATTCTACGCACTGCCGCAGTCTCCGCAGTTGTTCAAACAGCTGCTGATGATGTCTGGTTTTGACCGCTACTATCAGATTGTAAAATGCTTCCGTGACGAAGACCTGCGTGCTGATCGTCAGCCTGAATTCACCCAGATCGATGTGGAAACCTCTTTCATGACCGCGCCGCAAGTGCGTGAAGTGATGGAAGCGCTGGTACGCCATTTGTGGCTGGAAGTGAAGGGCGTGGATCTCGGTGATTTCCCTGTAATGACCTTTGCGGAAGCAGAACGCCGTTATGGTTCTGATAAACCGGATCTGCGTAACCCGATGGAACTGACTGACGTTGCTGATCTGCTGAAATCCGTTGAGTTCGCGGTATTCGCAGGTCCGGCGAACGATCCGAAAGGCCGCGTTGCTGCTCTGCGTGTTCCGGGTGGCGCATCGCTGACCCGTAAGCAGATCGACGAATACGGTAACTTCGTTAAAATCTACGGCGCGAAAGGTCTGGCGTACATCAAAGTTAACGAACGTGCGAAAGGTCTGGAAGGTATCAACAGCCCGGTAGCGAAGTTCCTCAACGCTGAAATCATCGAAGCCATCCTGGATCGTACTGCCGCGCAAGATGGCGATATGATTTTCTTCGGTGCTGATAACAAGAAAATTGTTGCCGACGCGATGGGCGCATTGCGTCTGAAAGTGGGTAAAGACCTTGGTCTGACCGACGAAAGCAAATGGGCACCGCTGTGGGTTATCGACTTCCCGATGTTTGAAGACGACGGTGAAGGCGGCCTGACGGCAATGCACCATCCGTTCACCTCACCGAAAGACATGACGGCGGCAGAGTTGAAAGCTGCACCGGAAAATGCGGTGGCGAACGCTTACGATATGGTCATCAATGGTTACGAAGTGGGCGGTGGTTCTGTGCGTATCCATAATGGTGATATGCAGCAGACGGTGTTTGGCATTCTGGGGATCAACGAAGAGGAACAGCGCGAGAAATTCGGCTTCCTGCTCGATGCCCTGAAATACGGTACTCCGCCGCACGCAGGTCTGGCATTCGGTCTTGACCGTCTGACCATGCTGCTGACCGGTACCGACAACATCCGTGACGTTATCGCCTTCCCGAAAACCACGGCGGCAGCATGTCTGATGACCGAAGCGCCAAGCTTTGCTAACCCGACTGCCCTGTCCGAGCTGAGCATTCAGGTTGTGAAGAAGGCAGAGAATAATTGATATGACTTATAAGCGTCCCGTTTCTATTCTGGTGGTTATTTATGCGCAAGATACGAAACGGGTGCTGATGTTACAGCGGCGTGATGATCCCGATTTCTGGCAGTCGGTAACCGGCAGTGTGGAAGAGGGGGAAACCGCGCCGCAAGCCGCCATGCGCGAAGTAAAGGAAGAGGTCACCATTGATGTTGTCGCTGAACAACTGACCTTAATTGACTGTCAGCGCACGGTGGAGTTTGAAATTTTTTCACATTTACGTCATCGCTATGCGCCGGGCGTAACGCGTAATACGGAATCTTGGTTCTGTCTTGCACTCCCGCACGAGCGCCAGATCGTTTTCACTGAACATCTGGCCTACAAGTGGCTTGATGCGCATGCTGCGGCGGCGCTCACAAAGTCATGGAGCAACCGGCAGGCGATTGAACAGTTTGTAATTAACGCTGCCTGAACAGGCAGGGCTACCTGGAGATATTTTTATGGCAGGTCATAGTAAATGGGCCAACACCAGACATCGTAAAGCTGCGCAGGATGCTAAGCGCGGTAAAATCTTCACTAAAATCATTCGTGAACTGGTAACCGCGGCGAAGCTGGGCGGTGGAGATCCGGATGCTAACCCGCGTCTGCGAGCAGCCATTGACAAAGCACTGTCTAACAACATGACCCGTGACACCCTGAACCGCGCAATTGCACGTGGTGTGGGCGGTGATGATGATGCAAACATGGAAACCATCATCTACGAAGGTTACGGTCCTGGCGGCACGGCAATCATGATTGAATGTCTGTCTGATAACCGCAACCGTACGGTTGCTGAAGTGCGTCACGCATTCAGCAAATGTGGCGGTAACCTCGGTACTGATGGTTCCGTAGCCTATCTGTTCAGCAAAAAAGGCGTGATCTCCTTCGAGAAAGGCGATGAAGACACCATCATGGAAGCAGCTCTGGAAGCTGGTGCTGAAGATGTTGTGACCTATGATGATGGCGCGATTGACGTCTACACTGCATGGGAGGAAATGGGCAAAGTACGCGACGCTCTGGAAGCGGCAGGTCTGAAAGCAGACAGCGCGGAAGTTTCCATGATCCCGTCCACCAAAGCTGATATGGATGCAGAAACCGCACCGAAACTGATGCGTCTGATCGATATGCTGGAAGATTGCGACGACGTGCAGGAAGTCTACCATAACGGTGAAATCTCTGATGAGGTTGCAGCGACTCTCTGATGAGGCCTGCTAAACAGCAAAACGGAGACGCGTGATGGCTATTATTCTCGGCATTGACCCGGGTTCGCGCGTGACCGGCTATGGCGTCATCCGCCAGGTGGGCAGGCAGCTGTCCTACCTGGGTAGCGGATGTATACGCACCAAAGTAGATGATTTACCGTCTCGTCTTAAGCTCATCTATGCGGGCGTGACGGAAATCATCACCCAGTTCCAGCCTGATTATTTCGCCATTGAACAAGTCTTTATGGCTAAAAATGCCGACTCGGCCCTGAAGCTGGGGCAGGCGCGTGGCGTGGCGATTGTGGCGGCGGTGAATCAGGAATTACCGGTATTTGAATACGCGGCACGTCAGGTAAAGCAAACGGTGGTAGGTATTGGTAGTGCCGAAAAAAGCCAGGTGCAGCATATGGTTCGCACCTTGCTGAAACTCCCCGCTAATCCTCAGGCGGATGCCGCTGATGCGCTGGCAATTGCCATCACCCACTGCCACGTTAGTCAGAATGCGATGCAGATGAGCGAATCGCGGCTGAACCTGGCGAGAGGGCGACTGCGTTAAGTTATACCGCCTCAGTCAATTCAGGCTGAGGCGTTTCTACTCCCTCCGCATGAATCAACACCAAACCCGGATGATGCCACAAACTGGCTGGTGTTACGGTTTTACGCTCCCACGGAATCGAACCTAAAAACCAGAATTTCCAGAAAGTGAGTTTTGCGTTCGGATTGCTATTTAGCAGTTCTCCAAACGTCTCTATTTCACCCACCGGAATACATAACGCCTCTTTATAAATATCAAAAACGAATTTTGAGCAGAACTGGCGGGAAGATTCGTATTTAAAGCCGGTGTGGTAGAGCTTATGCAACCGTCCGGGGACCTTTTCGACCAGAGCAAGTTTTTGCTCTGCGGTTAAACCTCCTGCGAGGCGGCGAACACCGTAGCGTTGATCGGTCGACCGTTCAATAAATCGTGACAAAGTTGTGATTGTGGAGAGCGGAACTCGACTCTCCGCAACCAGGTAATCATCACCGTCATGTCCGATGATTATCCCCACATGGTTGCTCCAGCATTTCGAGGCTGCAGAGATTTGCCCAAACAGGCGAGCACCGATGCAGGTAAAAACAATATCACCGGTTTCATATTTAGCTGGGTAATTTATTTTCACTATATCAATCCATTATTTATATATAAAACAGCATCTATCTTTCGTGATGGTAAAGCATTAGCATTGTATTATAATAATGACAAGGAATGTTTTATGCGGTTATTTATTAATGTGATAATTATAGTTTCGATCAGTCAATGCGTGAATGTATTTGCTCAAGATAATGTCATCCGCTATCCCTGGCGATATGGACGTATTTCTTTAAATGAGAATAATGAGTTTGTGCCTCAAATTATTCATATGCGTGATGATATCTACGGCGTGGGTGAAGCTGGTGCAAGCCTTAACGATGCGAGAATGGCGCAAAGTGGTGTCGCCGTGAGGCTTAGCGTTATACAGCAGGGGCAGGTGGTGAATGCTTTACTGGATTTCTACAATAGCAATAATCAACCTGCTTATATCTTTGAAGGTGGTTTGATGCCTTGCAATAAAGCCTTTGACATCACAACAAGCAACATTGTCCTTGATGGGATGTGTGGAATTTATGATGGGGTCGATGGCTGGCAAGTTATTCCTGCGGGTGATCATTATAAAGAATCATTTTCACTCACTCAGGCTTTTGAATTTCTGCCGGGAAAACATCATTATAAAATTAATGCCGGAAGTTTTATCATCAGAGTCGGGGATGATATTTTTGCAAGAGAGGACGCCGAAAGCATTCTTTTTGATTTGATTAACTGGCGATATGGCTATGTGCTAAAAAGTTATGAAAGGGTGTCGAAGTGGGATTTAATGGCAGGGACTTATGTACTGCCTGAATACTCGGGGGATAAAAGAATGGATGAGTATCGAATTTACTCAAACCAGGTGTCGATTGATCTTAATGGTGACGAGTTAGCACATACGGAGTCCTATCAGTGGCGAATTGATAGCGGAATGATCCCGGAAAAATTCAGCGTTCAGGGACTCGCTGAATGAATCGTCCTCTACCTGCTTGCCAGATACAGAGGCGCGGATGAATTTATCAAGCGTATTCAATCAGCTTTTAATCTCATTTGCTCTTGCCGGGACGTTGATATTAAGCAGCTATCTCATGAAAGCTCACTACCCACGTTTCAGGAAGCCAATTGCGCTCTTTTACTTCTTTTTAGCGATTTATACCAGTTATGCTGCCGTTCAGGAGTATGAGTACCACCGCAATAGCTTGACTACGCTCGCAAAAGTTTCTTCGATTCGTTATACCAGTAATTTTAAGCGTAGCGCCTCGCACTCCTGCAATTTACTGCGGGGAGGAAGGATTGATTGCTCGGGGCTGTATGCCTATGACCTGACCTGGCAGATTGACGGTAAGACCTGGAATTTGCATGTTGAGGACAAGCGTATAAAACCAGGAATCACCATGTGCGTGAAGGTTGTAAAAGATCGCCCCGCCATCGGGAAACCCTGTGAAAACGTGTTTTTCAATATCAGCCCTTTGCCGATTCTGATAGCTATATGGGCAATAAGCGCATTTATATTTGCGGTCTTACTCCTTCACCAACTAAAAAAATGCCGCGAATGGAAGCACGCCAGCAAGGAACGTGGAAAAATTGGCCATTAGAAGTCAAAGAAAGAGTGCGATGTAAGGTGATTCATAGAAAATTTCAGATACCGTGAGCCAAAGGATTATCAGTTCTGAAATGATTTAATATCATCCCTCGCTGGATATCTATCCAGCATTTTTTTATCATACAGCATTATCTTTGATTCATTACGCAGGAGCGTCATGTGATAGGCAGACTCAGAGGCATCATCATTGAAAAACAACCCCCGCTGGTATTAATTGAAGTGGGCGGCGTAGGCTATGAAGTGCATATGCCGATGACCTGTTTTTATGAACTCCCTGAAGCGGGTCAGGAAGCGATCGTTTTCACCCACTTTGTGGTGCGTGAAGACGCGCAACTGCTGTACGGTTTTAACAATAAACAAGAGCGCACGTTGTTCAAAGAGTTGATCAAAACCAACGGCGTTGGGCCTAAACTGGCATTGGCAATCCTCTCCGGAATGTCAGCGCAGCAGTTCGTTAATGCCGTTGAGCGTGAAGAAGTCGGGGCTCTGGTGAAACTGCCGGGTATTGGCAAAAAAACCGCCGAACGCTTGATTGTCGAAATGAAAGACCGATTTAAAGGTTTACATGGCGATCTCTTTACGCCAGCTGCCGACCTGGTACTCACGTCACCTGCGAGCCCGGCGACCGACGATGCTGAACAGGAAGCGGTTGCCGCGCTGGTGGCGCTGGGCTATAAACCACAAGAAGCAAGCCGCATGGTGAGCAAAATCGCTCGCCCTGACGCCAGCAGTGAAACATTAATTCGCGAAGCCCTGCGCGCCGCGTTATGAGGTAAAGGATGATTGAAGCAGACCGTCTGATTTCTGCCGGTACCACTTTGCCGGAAGATGTGGCAGATCGCGCCATTCGCCCCAAATTACTGGAAGAGTATGTTGGTCAGCCGCAGGTTCGTTCACAGATGGAGATTTTCATCAAAGCAGCGAAACTGCGCGGCGATGCCCTCGATCATCTGTTGATTTTTGGTCCTCCGGGTTTAGGTAAAACTACGCTTGCCAACATTGTCGCCAATGAAATGGGCGTGAATTTACGCACGACTTCCGGTCCAGTACTGGAAAAGGCGGGCGATCTGGCAGCGATGCTCACTAACCTTGAACCGCATGACGTGCTGTTTATTGATGAGATCCACCGTCTTTCGCCAGTGGTGGAAGAGGTGTTGTATCCGGCAATGGAAGACTACCAACTGGATATTATGATTGGTGAAGGTCCGGCGGCACGCTCCATTAAAATTGACTTGCCGCCGTTTACTCTGATTGGTGCAACCACGCGCGCAGGTTCGCTGACATCACCGCTGCGCGATCGTTTTGGTATTGTGCAACGTCTGGAGTTTTATCAGGTGCCGGATCTGCAATATATCGTCAGTCGTAGTGCCCGTTTTATGGGGCTTGAGATGAGTGACGATGGCGCGTTGGAAGTTGCTCGCCGGGCGCGTGGTACGCCACGTATTGCCAACCGTCTGCTGCGTCGTGTTCGCGATTTTGCCGAAGTGAAGCACGATGGCACCATCTCGGCGGATATCGCCGCCCAGGCACTGGATATGCTGAATGTTGATGCTGAAGGTTTCGATTATATGGACCGCAAATTGTTGCTGGCGGTAATCGATAAGTTCTTTGGTGGGCCGGTAGGCCTGGATAACCTGGCGGCAGCCATTGGTGAAGAACGTGAAACCATTGAGGATGTACTGGAACCTTATTTGATTCAGCAAGGCTTTTTGCAGCGTACACCGCGCGGGCGTATGGCGACAGTGCGGGCGTGGAACCACTTCGGCATCACGCCACCAGAAATGCCTTAAGTTGAATAAGGCATTCAAGCCGCTTCCGACATTGGCGATAAGCCTGATGCGACGCTGTTCGCGTCTTATCAGGCCTACCAAAAGTAGCGAACCGTAGGTCGGATAAGGCGCTCGCGCCGCATCCGACAAATGTGTTCAGCGACAGATTAGCTGGCCTGCTTTTTCATCATACTGATAATAAATAACAGTGCCGCACATAGCACTACCGACGGACCCGCCGGCGTATCGTAAAATGCGGAAAAGGTTAAACCGCCAGTTACTGCCACCATTCCCACCAAAACAGCGACACCGGCCATCTGTTCCGGCGTGCGGGCAAAGCGACGCGCTGTAGCTGCAGGAATAATCAGCAGCGAAGTAATAATCAACGCGCCGACAAATTTCATCGCTACACCAATCGTCAATGCTGTCACCAGCATCAACAACAATTTCACGCGCTGTAATTTCACACCATCAACAAACGCCAGATCCGGGCTAATCGTCATCGACAGTAAATTACGCCATTGCCAGAACAAAATCGCTACCACGATGACCACGCCAATCGCAATAGAGATGAGATCTTCTGGCGTCACTGCCAGCAAATCACCGAACAGGTAAGCCATCAAGTCAACACGAATGTTAGACATCAGACTAACGACTACCAGGCCCAGCGAGAGGGCACTGTGTGCCATAATCCCTAATAACGTGTCGATCGCCAGCTGTGGGCGCTTTTCCAGCCATACCAGACCACCCGCAAGCAGCAGCGTAACCGCAATCACCGCATAGAATGGATTAACGTCCAGCAGCAAACCAAACGCGACGCCAAGTAACGAGGCATGAGCCAGCGTATCACCGAAATAAGACATACGACGCCAGACCACAAACGAACCCAGCGGACCCGCGGCACAGGCGAGCATGATCCCGGCTAACCAACCAGGAAATAATAATTCAATCATGAGCGATCATTTCCCCGACGCAAAACAATTCGTCCCTGTAAATCGTGACGATGATTATGATGATGGCGATAGATACCCAGTTGTTCAGCACCACGAGGACCAAACATAGAAATAAACTCCGGATGCAGGGAAACAACTTCCGGTGTGCCGGAACAACAAATGTGGTGATTCAGGCAAAGCACTTCATCGGTTTTTGCCATTACCAAATGCAGATCGTGAGACACCATTAAAACGCCACAATCCAGTTCGCGACGCAACTGGTCAATAAGGTCATATAACGCCACCTGACCATTCACATCCACGCCCTGAGTGGGTTCATCCAGCACTAATAATTGCGGTCGATTTAACAATGCTCGCGCTAACAATACACGCTGTGTTTCGCCACCCGAGAGCTTTTGCATCGGTGCGTTAATCAGATGCCCGGCCTGGACACGTTTCAGTGCAGGCAATATATCTTCTTTATGTGTGCCAGGGCGTAAGCGTAAAAATCGATTTACGGTCAGTGGCAATGTGGTGTCGAGATACAGCTTCTGCGGTACGTAGCCGATGCGCAGTTTTCCGTTGCGCTTGATAACCCCTTCATCGGGTGTTACCAGTCCGAGCACTACCCGTACCAGTGTCGACTTACCTGCGCCATTTGGCCCAAGTAAAGTCAAAATTTTTCCAGGTTTAAGTTCCAGCGACACATCAGAGAGGACGCGGCGTTGGTCAAAAGAAACCGAGACATTTTCCAGGGAAACCAGACTTGTCATGTTAATTTTAGTCTTGCAGTAGTCATGAAATGTTATAATATCACACTTCTCATATTCATTACGATGATTGGTCGCATTATGTTACATAAAAAAACGCTTCTTTTCGCAGCATTATCCGCCGCTCTTTGGGGTGGTGCAACACAGGCCGCAGATGCTGCCGTTGTCGCTTCGCTTAAACCCATTGGGTTCATCGCATCTGCCATTGCTGATGGGGTAACAGAAACGGAGGTTTTACTTCCTGACGGCGCTTCAGAACATGATTATTCACTGCGTCCATCAGATGTAAAACGCTTACAGAACGCGGACTTAGTTGTTTGGGTTGGCCCGGAGATGGAAGCGTTCATGCAAAAACCGGTAAGTAAATTACCTGAAGCCAAACAGGTAACGATTGCGCAGCTAGAGAATGTGAAACCGCTGCTGATGAAAAGTATTCACGGCGATGATGATGATCACGACCACGCGGAAAAAAGTGACGAAGATCACCATCACGGCGATTTCAACATGCATCTTTGGCTTTCCCCAGAGATAGCGCGGGCTACAGCGGTTGCAATCCATGGAAAATTAGTGGAACTTATGCCGCAAAGTCGAGCCAAACTTGACGCCAACCTGAAGGATTTTGAGGCACAATTAGCCTCAACCGAAAAGCAGGTTGGTAACGAGCTCGCGCCGCTCAAGGGGAAAGGTTATTTCGTTTTTCACGATGCTTACGGCTATTTCGAAAAACAGTTCGGACTGACACCGCTTGGTCATTTTACCGTTAACCCTGAGATTCAACCTGGCGCGCAGCGTTTACATGAAATAAGAACACAGTTGGTTGAGCAAAAAGCAACCTGCGTTTTTGCTGAGCCACAGTTCAGGCCAGCGGTCGTTGAGAGCGTCGCACGAGGGACATCCGTTCGTATGGGAACGTTGGATCCCCTGGGGACGAATATCAAACTGGGTAAAACAAGCTATTCAGAATTCCTGAATCAATTAGCCAACCAGTATGCGAGCTGCCTGAAAGGAGATTAATGAGGAAGTGATTACGTGCAACAGATAGCCCGCTCTGTCGCCCTGGCGTTTAATAATTTACCGCGACCACACCGCGTTATGTTGGGGTCGCTCACCGTTCTTACTCTGGCCGTCGCTGTCTGGCGGCCCTATGTTTATCACCGCGATGCCACGCCAATTGTCAAAACCATTGAGCTGGAACAGAACGAAATTCGTTCGCTCTTACCTGAAGCCAGTGAGCCGATTGATCAAGCTGCACAAGAAGATGAAGCCATTCCCCAGGATGAACTGGATGACAAAATCGCCGGTGAAGCGGGCGTGCATGAATATGTTGTTTCCACTGGCGATACGCTAAGCAGCATTCTCAATCAGTATGGTATTGATATGGGTGATATCACCCAACTGGCTGCTGCCGACAAAGAATTGCGTAACCTGAAAATCGGTCAACAACTTTCCTGGACATTAACCGCGGACGGCGAATTGCAGCGCCTTACCTGGGAAGTATCTCGTCGGGAAACCCGAACCTATGACCGCACTGCCGCTAACGGTTTTAAAATGACCAGCGAAATGCAGCAAGGGGAATGGGTTAACAATCTGCTGAAAGGTACCGTCGGAGGAAGTTTTGTTGCCAGCGCCAGAAACGCCGGTTTAACCAGCGCCGAAGTGAGCGCTGTGATTAAAGCTATGCAGTGGCAAATGGACTTCCGCAAACTGAAAAAAGGCGATGAATTTGCGGTGTTAATGTCACGAGAAATGCTTGATGGCAAACGTGAGCAAAGTCAGCTGCTGGGCGTACGTTTGCGTTCTGAAGGTAAAGATTATTACGCAATCCGCGCTGAAGATGGCAAATTCTACGACCGTAACGGCACTGGTCTGGCGAAAGGATTCTTGCGATTCCCGACGGCGAAACAATTCCGTATCTCTTCTAACTTTAACCCGCGTCGTACTAACCCGGTGACTGGTCGCGTTGCACCGCACAGAGGTGTTGATTTCGCCATGCCACAGGGTACGCCAGTGCTTTCAGTGGGTGACGGTGAAGTGGTGGTTGCCAAACGCAGTGGCGCAGCAGGTTATTATGTGGCTATTCGTCATGGTCGTAGCTACACCACGCGTTATATGCACTTGCGTAAGATTCTGGTGAAACCAGGACAGAAAGTGAAACGTGGCGACCGTATCGCGCTTTCCGGTAATACTGGGCGTTCAACCGGGCCGCATTTGCACTATGAAGTCTGGATCAACCAGCAGGCCGTAAACCCGTTGACGGCAAAACTGCCGCGTACCGAAGGACTGACTGGATCCGATCGTCGCGAATTCCTGGCGCAGGCCAAAGAGATTGTGCCGCAGCTACGGTTTGATTAATTAACATCCATTCGCAGCCGGTACGCAGTCAGTACCGGCTTTTTTATTTGGTGCGGGGCAAGTTGCGCCGCTACACTATCACCAGATTGATTTTTGCCTTATCCGAAACTGGAAAAGCATGGAAACGAAAAAAAATAATAGCGAATACATTCCTGAGTTTGATAAATCCTTTCGCCATCCTCGCTACTGGGGAGCATGGCTGGGCGTAGCAGCGATGGCGGGTATCGCTTTAACACCGCCAAAGTTCCGCGATCCCATTCTGGCACGGCTGGGACGTTTTGCCGGACGACTGGGAAAAAGCTCACGCCGTCGTGCGTTAATCAATCTGTCGCTCTGCTTTCCAGAACGTAGTGAAGCTGAACGCGAAGCGATTGTTGATGAGATGTTTGCCACTGCGCCGCAAGCGATGGCAATGATGGCTGAGTTGGCAATACGCGGGCCGGAGAAAATTCAGCCGCGCGTTGACTGGCAAGGGCTGGAGATCATCGAAGAGATGCGGCGTAATAACGAGAAAGTGATTTTTCTGGTGCCGCACGGTTGGGCCGTCGATATCCCGGCCATGCTGATGGCCTCGCAAGGGCAGAAAATGGCAGCGATGTTCCATAATCAGGGCAACCCGGTTTTTGATTATGTCTGGAACACGGTGCGTCGTCGCTTTGGCGGTCGTCTGCATGCGAGAAATGATGGTATTAAACCATTCATCCAGTCGATACGTCAGGGCTACTGGGGATATTATTTACCCGATCAGGATCATGGTCCAGAGCACAGCGAATTTGTTGATTTCTTTGCCACCTATAAAGCGACGTTGCCCGCGATTGGTCGTTTGATGAAAGTGTGTCGTGCGCGCGTTGTACCGCTGTTTCCAATTTATGATGGCAAGACGCATCGTCTGACGATTCAGGTGCGCCCACCGATGGATGATCTGTT
The DNA here is from genome assembly GCF_002965285.1 of Escherichia sp. MOD1-EC5990. Taxonomy (NCBI): domain Bacteria; kingdom Pseudomonadati; phylum Pseudomonadota; class Gammaproteobacteria; order Enterobacterales; family Enterobacteriaceae; genus Escherichia; species Escherichia sp. MOD1-EC5990. The sequence continues at coordinate 72,565 of NZ_PTRV01000006.1, forward strand.
AGAGGCGGATGACCATACGATTGCGCGGCGGATGAATGAAGAAGTCGAGATTTTTGTTGGTCCGCGACCAGAACAATACACCTGGATATTAAAATTGCTGAAAACTCGCAAACCGGGCGAAATCCAACCGTATAAGCGCAAAGATCTTTATCCCATCAAATAAAAAAAGCCTCTCGCGAGGAGAGGCTTCCGCCGTGTGATAAGTTCAAGTTTGCTTCAGAAGATTCGAAATCTGTTGAACTATCATTGAACTGTAGGCCGGATGAGGCGTTTTCGCCGCATCCGGCAACGTACTTACTCTACCGTTAAAATACGCGTGGTATTAGTAGAACCCACGGTACTCATCACGTCGCCCTGGGTGACAATCACCAGGTCACCAGACATCAAGTAACCTTTATCGCGCAGCAGATTAACCGCTTCGCTGGCAGCTGCGACGCCGTCATTGGCGCTATCAAAGTGCACCGGCGTAACGCCACGATAGAGAGCAGTCAGATTCAGCGTACGTTCATGGCGCGACATAGCGAAAATCGGCAGACCGGAGCTGATACGGGAGGTCATCAGAGCGGTACGACCCGATTCGGTCATAGTGATGATCGCCGTAACGCCTTTCAGGTGGTTAGCCGCGTACATTGCTGACATGGCGATAGCTTCTTCCACATTGTCGAACTGAACGTCCAGACGGTGTTTAGAAACGTTGATGCTCGGGATTTTTTCCGCACCCAGGCAAACACGCGCCATGGCTGCAACGGTTTCTGAAGGATACTGACCAGCAGCAGTTTCTGCAGACAGCATCACAGCGTCAGTACCATCCAGAACGGCGTTTGCTACGTCCATGACTTCTGCACGCGTCGGCATCGGGTTAGTAATCATTGACTCCATCATCTGGGTCGCAGTGATTACCGCGCGGTTTAGTTGACGTGCACGACGGATCAACGCTTTCTGAATGCCGACCAGTTCCGGATCGCCAATTTCCACACCGAGGTCGCCGCGAGCAACCATTACCACGTCAGAGGCGAGGATGATGTCATCCATTGCATCCTGGCTGCAAACGGCTTCCGCACGTTCAACCTTGGCAACAATTTTCGCATCACAACCTGCGTCGCGAGCCAGGCGGCGTGCATAGTTCAGATCTTCGCCGCAGCGCGGGAAGGAAACAGCCAGGTAATCTACGCCAATCAACGCCGCAGTCTTAATGTCTGCTTTGTCTTTTTCGGTCAGCGCTTCAGCCGACAAACCACCGCCGAGTTTGTTGATACCTTTATTGTTGGAGAGCGGACCGCCGACGGTCACTTCGGTGAATACTTTCATGCCTTGAACTTCCAGTACTTTTAACTGGACGCGACCATCGTCCAGCAGCAGGATGTCACCCGGCACGACGTCAGCAGGCAGGCCTTTGTAGTCGATACCGACTTTTTCTTTATCGCCTTCACCTTTACCTAGGTTGGCGTCGAGCAGGAATTTATCCCCAATATTGAGGAAAACTTTGCCTTCTTTAAAGGTGGATACACGGATTTTGGGCCCCTGGAGGTCACCCAGAATAGCCACATGACGCCCCAGTTTTGCGGCAATCTCACGAACTTTATCCGCGCGCATTTTGTGATCTTCAGGAGAGCCGTGAGAAAAGTTCATCCGTACAACGTTTGCACCCGCAGCGATAACTTTCTCAAGGTTATTATCGCGATCTGTTGCTGGGCCTAACGTGGTAACGATTTTTGTTCTGCGAAGCCTTCTGGACATGTAATACTCCGTTGACTGAAACAACCAGGTGTTGCTTGAACATGAAATCCGAATGAAATAACGCCGTTATGGCGATAAAGTAATCTCATTCGGATGTCGTATAAGATTAGAACAGTGACAGTCGTTTTTAGCGATCGTCACTTAAATTAAGTAACTGCTTATCAAAACGCGATTCCTTCAGCGCTTCCTTGACCCGCTTCAAGTTATCTCTGAATTTTGCACCGCGTCGCAAAGTAAAACCTGTTGCCAGCACATCTATCACGGTCAGCTGTGCAAGTCGAGAAACCATGGGCATATAAATGTCAGTATCTTCCGGTACATCGAGGGTAATTGCTAGCGTTGCTTCTCGGGCAAGCGGGGTACCCGCAGAGGTGAGGGCAATCACCATGGCGTCGTTTTCCCGTGCCAACTGCGCCAACTCGACCAGATTTTTTGTTCTTCCAGTGTGAGAAATCAGCACCACCACGTCTCCGTCGCTACAATTCATACAACTCATGCGTTGCAGCACGATATCATCGGAGTACACCACCGGAACATTAAAACGAAAGAACTTATTCATCGCATCGTGGGCAACGGCGGCAGAAGAGCCTAATCCAAAAAACGCGATTTTTTTGGCCTGAGTGAGCAAGTCGACGGCGCGGTTAACGGCAGATTTATCCAGTGAATGACGGACATGATCGAGCGTCGCCATTGCCGACTCAAATATTTTTCCCGTGTATGATTCAACGCTGTCATCTTCATTGACGTTGCGATTAACATAGGGGGTGCCATTCGCCAGACTTTGTGCCAGATGCAGTTTAAAATCAGGAAAACCGCGCGTGTCCATACTGCGACAGAAACGATTCACCGTCGGTTCACTAACATTGGCCTCCAGCGCCAGAGCAGCAATACTCGAATGGATCGCGTTATCGGGCGAAGCCAGAATGACCTCGGCAACTTTGCGCTCTGATTTGCTCAAATGTTCCAGCTGAGACTGGATTTTTTCCAGCATATTCATGATGTAAAGAGACTCACGGGTAATGACGATTTCCGCACTGAAAGAAATCGAAATGCAGTTTTGACAGATATTACGCCTGTGCGCTGTGTTAATGACAAAAGCAGATAAAAAAGTTGTTATTTTTTTTCATAACATGATCAGTGTCAGATTTTTACCCAATGGAAAACGATGATTTTTTTATCAGTTTTGCCGCACTTTGCGCGCTTTTACTGTAATCGCACGGGTGGATAAGCGTTTACAGTTTTCGCAAGCTCGTAAAAGCAGTACAGTGCACCGTAAGAAAATTACAAGTATACCCTGGCTTAAGTACCGGGTTAGTTAACTTAAGGAGAATGATATGGCGGTAACGCAAACAGCCCAGGCCTGTGACCTGGTCATTTTCGGCGCGAAAGGCGACCTTGCGCGTCGTAAATTGCTGCCTTCCCTGTATCAACTGGAAAAAGCCGGTCAGCTCAACCCGGACACCCGGATTATCGGCGTAGGGCGTGCTGACTGGGATAAAGCGGCTTATACCAAAGTTGTCCGCGAGGCGCTCGAAACTTTCATGAAAGAAACCATTGATGAAGGTTTATGGGACACCCTGAGTGCACGTCTGGATTTTTGTAATCTCGATGTCAATGACACAGCTGCATTCAGCCGTCTCGGCGCGATGCTGGATCAAAAAAATCGTATCACCATTAACTACTTTGCCATGCCGCCCAGCACTTTTGGTGCAATCTGCAAAGGGCTTGGCGAGGCAAAACTGAATGCTAAACCGGCACGCGTAGTTATGGAGAAACCGCTGGGGACGTCGCTGGCGACCTCGCGGGAAATCAACGATCAAGTTGGCGAATACTTCGAGGAGTGCCAGGTTTACCGTATCGACCACTATCTTGGTAAAGAAACGGTGCTGAACCTGTTGGCGCTGCGTTTTGCTAACTCCCTGTTTGTGAATAACTGGGACAATCGCACTATTGATCATGTTGAGATTACCGTGGCAGAAGAAGTGGGGATCGAAGGGCGCTGGGGCTATTTTGATAAAGCCGGTCAGATGCGCGATATGATCCAAAACCACCTGCTGCAAATTCTTTGCATGATTGCGATGTCTCCGCCGTCTGATTTGAGTGCAGACAGCATCCGCGATGAAAAAGTGAAAGTACTGAAGTCTCTGCGCCGCATCGATCGCTCCAACGTACGCGAAAAAACCGTCCGTGGGCAATACACAGCGGGCTTCGCCCAGGGCAAAAAAGTTCCGGGCTACCTGGAAGAAGAGGGCGCGAACAAGAGCAGCAATACAGAAACCTTCGTGGCGATCCGCGTCGACATTGATAACTGGCGCTGGGCCGGTGTGCCATTCTACCTGCGTACTGGTAAACGTCTACCGACCAAATGTTCTGAAGTCGTGGTCTATTTCAAAACACCTGAACTGAATCTGTTCAAAGAGTCGTGGCAGGATCTGCCGCAGAATAAACTGACTATCCGTCTGCAACCTGATGAAGGCGTGGATATCCAGGTACTGAATAAAGTTCCTGGCCTTGACCACAAACATAACCTGCAAATCACCAAGCTGGATCTGAGCTATTCAGAAACCTTTAATCAAACGCATCTGGCAGATGCCTATGAACGTCTGCTGCTGGAAACCATGCGTGGTATTCAGGCACTGTTCGTACGTCGCGATGAAGTGGAAGAAGCCTGGAAATGGGTGGACTCCATTACTGAGGCGTGGGCGATGGACAATGATGCGCCGAAACCGTATCAGGCCGGAACCTGGGGGCCGGTTGCCTCGGTGGCGATGATTACTCGTGATGGCCGTTCCTGGAATGAGTTTGAGTAATATCTGCACTCATCCTTTATGGTTATTTTACCGGTAACATGATCTTGCACAGATTGTAGAACAATTTTTACACTTTCAGGCCTCGTGTGGATTCACCCACGAGGCTTTTTTTATTACACTGACTGAAACGTTTTTGCCCTATGAGCTCCGGTTACAGGCGTTTCAGTCATAAATCCTCTGAATGAAACGCGTTGTGAATCATCCTGCTCTGACAACTCAATTTCAGGAGCCTTTATGAATCCACAATTGTTACGCGTAACAAATCGAATCATTGAACGTTCGCGCGAGACTCGCTCTGCTTACCTCGCCCGGATAGAACAAGCGAAAACTTCGACCGTTCATCGTTCGCAGTTGGCATGTGGTAACCTGGCACACGGTTTCGCTGCCTGCCAGCCAGAAGACAAAGCCTCTTTGAAAAGCATGTTGCGTAACAATATCGCCATCATCACTTCCTATAACGACATGCTCTCCGCACACCAGCCTTATGAACACTATCCAGAAATCATTCGTAAAGCCCTGCATGAAGCGAATGCGGTTGGTCAGGTTGCGGGCGGTGTTCCGGCGATGTGTGATGGTGTCACCCAGGGGCAGGATGGAATGGAATTGTCGCTGTTAAGCCGCGAAGTGATTGCGATGTCTGCGGCGGTGGGGCTGTCCCATAACATGTTTGATGGTGCGCTGTTCCTCGGTGTGTGCGACAAGATTGTCCCCGGGCTGACGATGGCAGCCCTGTCGTTTGGGCATTTGCCTGCGGTGTTTGTGCCGTCAGGTCCGATGGCAAGCGGTTTGCCAAATAAAGAAAAAGTGCGGATTCGCCAGCTTTATGCTGAAGGTAAAGTGGACCGCATGGCGCTGCTGGAGTCAGAAGCTGCGTCTTATCATGCTCCAGGGACATGTACTTTCTACGGTACCGCCAATACGAATCAGATGGTGGTGGAGTTTATGGGGATGCAGTTGCCGGGCTCTTCTTTTGTTCATCCGGACTCCCCGCTGCGCGATGCTTTGACCGCTGCCGCTGCGCGCCAGGTTACACGCATGACCGGCAATGGTAATGAATGGATGCCGATCGGTAAGATGATCGATGAGAAAGTGGTGGTGAACGGTATCGTTGCACTGCTGGCGACCGGTGGTTCCACTAACCACACCATGCACCTGGTGGCGATGGCGCGCGCAGCCGGTATTCAGATTAACTGGGATGACTTCTCTGACCTTTCTGATGTTGTACCGCTGATGGCACGTCTCTACCCGAACGGTCCGGCCGATATTAACCACTTCCAGGCGGCAGGTGGCGTACCGGTTCTGGTGCGTGAACTGCTCAAAGCAGGCCTGCTGCATGAAGATGTCAATACGGTGGCAGGCTTTGGTCTGTCTCGTTATACCCTTGAACCATGGCTGAATAATGGTGAACTGGACTGGCGGGAAGGGGCAGAAAAATCACTCGACAACAATGTGATCGCTTCCTTCGAACAACCTTTCTCTCATCATGGCGGGACAAAAGTGTTAAGCGGTAACCTGGGCCGAGCGGTTATGAAAACCTCTGCCGTGCCGGTAGAGAACCAGGTGATTGAAGCGCCTGCGGTTGTTTTTGAAAGCCAGCATGACGTTATGCCGGCCTTTGAAGCGGGTTTGCTGGACCGCGATTGTGTCGTTGTTGTCCGTCATCAGGGGCCAAAAGCGAACGGAATGCCAGAATTACATAAACTCATGCCGCCACTTGGTGTATTATTGGACCGGTGTTTCAAAATTGCGTTAGTTACCGATGGACGACTCTCCGGCGCTTCAGGTAAAGTGCCGTCAGCTATCCACGTAACACCAGAAGCCTACGATGGCGGGCTGCTGGCAAAAGTGCGCGACGGGGACATCATTCGTGTGAATGGACAGACAGGCGAACTGACGCTGCTGGTAGACGAAGCGGAACTGGCTGCTCGCGAACCACACATTCCTGACCTGAGCGCGTCACGCGTGGGAACAGGACGTGAATTATTCAGCGCCTTGCGCGAAAAACTGTCCGGTGCCGAACAGGGCGCAACCTGTATCACTTTTTAAGACGACAAATTTGTAATCAGGCGAGAGAAAACTCTGATGAAAAACTGGAAAACAAGTGCAGAATCAATCCTCACCACCGGCCCGGTTGTACCGGTTATCGTGGTAAAAAAACTGGAACACGCGGTGCCGATGGCAAAAGCGTTGGTTGCTGGTGGGGTGCGCGTTCTGGAAGTGACTCTGCGTACCGAGTGTGCAGTTGACGCTATCCGTGCTATCGCCAAAGAAGTGCCTGAAGCGATTGTGGGTGCCGGTACGGTGCTGAATCCACAGCAGCTGGCAGAAGTCACCGAAGCGGGTGCACAGTTCGCAATTAGCCCGGGTCTGACCGAGCCGCTGCTGAAAGCTGCTACCGAAGGGACTATTCCTCTGATTCCGGGGATCAGCACTGTTTCCGAACTGATGCTGGGTATGGACTACGGTTTGAAAGAGTTCAAATTCTTCCCGGCTGAAGCTAACGGCGGCGTGAAAGCCCTGCAGGCGATCGCGGGTCCGTTCTCCCAGGTCCGTTTCTGCCCGACTGGTGGTATTTCTCCGGCTAACTACCGTGACTACCTGGCGCTGAAAAGCGTGCTCTGCATCGGTGGTTCCTGGCTGGTTCCGGCAGATGCGCTGGAAGCGGGCGATTACGACCGCATTACTAAGCTGGCGCGTGAAGCTGTAGAAGGCGCTAAGCTATAAAAGTCAAAATGCCCGATCGTGAATCGGGCATTTTTGTAGCGTTTTTCGCCGGGGTTAAGCTTGTACTTTTACCTGTGCTGCGGCGTGCTTTGCGCGCTCAATCGCTTCATCAACACTCTCAGCGGTCGCCAGCGCTACACCCAGACGACGGCTGCCATCAATTTCCGGCTTACCAAATAAACGAATCTGCAAACCTGCGCCTACGGCATTCTGCACATTATCAAACGTGACATTCTGACTGGTCAGTTGTGGCAGGATAACGGCAGAAGCTGCAGGGCCATACTGGCGGATCCCGCCAACCGGAAGTCCGAGGAAAGCACGCACATGCAGGGCAAATTCCGAGAGATCCTGAGAAATTAACGTCACCATCCCGGTGTCATGCGGGCGAGGGGAGACCTCACTGAAAATCACCTCATCACCACAGACAAACAGCTCGACACCAAACAGACCATAACCGCCCAGTGCCAGTACTACTTTGCGGGCAATCTCCTGCGCACGTTTCAGAGCCAGCTGACTCATTTGCTGCGGTTGCCAGGATTCACGATAGTCGCCATCTTCCTGGCGATGACCTACCGGTGCACAGAAATGGACGCCATCCACTGCGCTGACGGTTAGCAGGGTAATTTCGAAGTCAAACTTAACGACGCCTTCAACAATCACGCGGCCCGCTCCGGCGCGTCCACCTTGCTGAGCGTATTCCCACGCATGTGTAAGCTGCTCGGCGGAACGAATAAACGTCTGCCCTTTGCCGGAAGAGCTCATTACCGGTTTAACTATGCAGGGATAGCCAATAGCGGCAACTGCTTCGCGGAAAAGACTTTCACTATCGGCAAAACGATAAGTTGAAGTGGGTAGCTGCAGTTCTTCTGCCGCCAGGCGACGGATACCCTCGCGATTCATCGTTAATTTCGTTGCGCGAGCGCAGGGGACAACATTCCGTCCTTCCTTTTCAAGCTGAATCAGCATATCGGTGGCAATAGCTTCGATCTCCGGCACGATATAATGTGGTTTTTCCAGTTCAACCACACGGCGTAATGCATCACCATCAAGCATATTAATGACATGGGAGCGATGCGCGACATGCATGGCTGGTGCGTCGGCATAGCGATCGACGGCAATCACCTCTACGCCGAGACGCTGACACTCGATTGCCGCTTCTTTACCCAGTTCACCGGAGCCTAATAACATCACGCGAGTTGCTGCCGGACGCAGCGCAGTGCCTAATAACGTCATAACGAATATCCCCTGATTAATTCCGCGCGCAGTATAAACGAAAACGTTTGCGCGTGTCTTTATTGTTGATGTTGATTTCCCAATCGAGAAGAAATATACTGTATAAAATCACAGTTATTATGAGAGGCTGCAAATGGCGGTTGAAGTTAAATACGTAGTCATTCGTGAGGGCGAAGAGAAAATGTCGTTTACCAGCAAAAAGGAAGCCGATGCTTATGACAAAATGCTTGATACGGCGGATCTGCTTGACACCTGGCTGACAAATTCTCCAGTGCAAATGGAAGACGAGCAACGTGAAGCCCTTTCGCTATGGCTGGCAGAACAAAAAGATGTGCTGAGCACCATTCTGAAAACCGGCAAATTACCGTCCCCACAGGTCGTCGGTGCTGAATCCGAAGAGGAAGATGCCTCACACGCGGCCTGAAGCAACTTGCGCTCCTGACAATTTGTACCATGCTTTCTCCTGAATCATTGTGCTATGGAGAAAAACATGAAAAAAAGAGGGGCGTTTTTAGGGCTGTTGTTGGTTTCTGCCTGCGCATCAGTTTTCGCTGCCAATAATGAAACCAGCAAGTCGGTCACTTTCCCAAAGTGTGAAGGTCTGGATGCTGCCGGAATTGCCGCGAGCGTAAAACGTGATTATCAACAAAATCGCGTGGCGCGCTGGGCAGATGATCAAAAAATTGTCGGTCAGGCCGATCCTGTGGCATGGGTCAGTTTGCAGGACATTCAGGGTAAAGATGATAAATGGTCAGTACCGCTAACCGTGCGTGGTAAAAGTGCCGATATTCATTACCAGGTCAGCGTGGACTGCAAAGCGGGAATGGCGGAATATCAGCGGCGTTAATGGCCTCTGATAATTCGATTGACCGTCGGCGGATGCGGCGCGAGTGCCTGGTCCGCCCTACAAGGCACCTCAATTGTAGGCCTGAGAAGACGCAACAGCGTCGCATCGGGCAATCAGCATCAAACAATGCCACTCAAAACGTCAAATTACGTTCACCTAAAATACCCTTATCACCTGATATACAGTGAACACCTTACCTGGCGCGAATTTCTTTGAATAACGGCCTGCCGACCCGCTTATTTGCGCATCTTTTGTCTCGATATACATTTTCTGACATCCTCATCCGCTATGCTACAGGCACTAAAAATGGTTATTGAGGAGCAAATATGGCTAACTGGTTAAATCAACTGCAATCCCTGCTTGGGCAAAGCAGTTCTTCTACCTCCTCGTCTGCGGATCAGGGATTGGGCAAACTTTTAGTGCCTGGCGCATTAGGCGGACTGGCTGGGCTGCTGGTCGCAAATAAATCAGCACGTAAACTTCTTACGAAATATGGCACCAACGCGTTGCTGCTTGGCGGCGGAGCGGTAGCGGGTACGGTGCTGTGGAATAAATACAAAGATAAAATTCGCGCGGCGCATCAGGACGAACCGCAGTTTGGCGCGCAAAGTACGCCGCTGGATGAGCGTACGGCACGTTTGATCCTTGCGCTGGTCTTTGCCGCTAAAAGTGATGGTCATATTGATGCCAGAGAACGTGCGGTAATCGACCAGCAATTGCGTGAAGCCGGCGTGGAAGAGCAGGGGCGTTTACTCATTGAGCAGGCAATCGAACAACCGCTGGATCCACAACGCCTGGCTACCGGGGTCCGCAATGAAGAAGAGGCGCTGGAAATCTATTTCCTGAGCTGCGCGGCTATTGATATTGACCATTTTATGGAACGCAGTTACCTGAATGCCCTGGGTGACGCGCTGAAAATCCCCCAGGATGTTCGTGAAGGTATTGAACGCGATCTCGAACAGCAAAAACGTACTTTGGCGGAATAATTCCGCTCTCTGGATAGCCTGAAGTTGACTATTTCGGGCTATCCAGAACCGCACAGCCATTTGAACAGGCTGATCTTCTCTGTCTGCATAACATTCGAAATCCGCGCCATTACCTGTCATCATCTAAGCAATGACTCCCCTGTTTCGCTTGCATCCCCGGTGAGTTTTGCCACCCTTATAAGATGTTTCAACCAGAAAGAACAATAACATGCTACCAAAAGCCGCTCGCATTCCCCACGCCATGACGCTTCATGGCGATACGCGCATCGATAATTACTACTGGCTGCGGGACGATACGCGTTCTCAGCCGGAAGTCCTGGACTACCTGCAGCAAGAAAATAGTTACGGTCATCGGGTGATGGCCTCGCAACAAGCCTTACAGGATCGCATCTTAAAGGAAATCATCGACCGCATTCCGCAAAGAGAAGTTTCTGCGCCCTACATCAAAAATGGCTACCGCTATCGGCATATTTATGAACCAGGCTGTGAATATGCTATCTACCAGCGTCAATCGGCGTTCAGCGAAGAGTGGGATGAGTGGGAAACATTGCTCGATGCCAACAAGCGCGCGGCGCACAGTGAGTTTTATTCGATGGGCGGAATGGCGATTACGCCCGATAACACCATTATGGCACTGGCAGAAGATTTTCTTTCCCGACGCCAGTACGGCATTCGTTTTCGTAATCTGGAAACAGGTAACTGGTACCCGGAACTGCTCGATAACGTTGAACCCAGCTTTGTCTGGGCGAATGACTCCTGGACGTTTTACTACGTACGTAAGCATCCGGTGACACTGCTGCCTTATCAGGTCTGGCGTCACGCCATCGGTACGCCAGCATCGCAGGATAAACTGATCTACGAAGAAAAAGACGATACCTATTACGTCAGCCTGCATAAAACGACCTCGAAGCACTATGTAGTCATTCATCTGGCCAGCGCCACCACCAGTGAAGTTCGCCTGCTGGACGCGGAAATGGCCGATGCCGAGCCGTTTGTTTTTCTGCCGCGACGCAAAGATCACGAATACAGCCTTGATCACTACCAGCATCGGTTTTATCTGCGTTCCAACCGCCACGGCAAAAACTTTGGCTTATACCGTACCCGTATGCGTGATGAACAACAGTGGGAAGAGTTAATTCCGCCACGCGATAACATTATGTTGGAAGGGTTTACGCTGTTTACCGACTGGCTGGTGGTTGAAGAGCGTCAGCGCGGGTTAACCAGTTTGCGCCAAATCAACCGCAAGACCCGGGAAGTCATTGGCATTGCCTTTGATGATCCAGCCTATGTGACCTGGATTGCCTACAATCCAGAACCTGAAACCGCGCGATTGCGTTATGGTTATTCTTCCATGACCACACCAGATACTTTGTTTGAACTGGATATGAATACCGGTGAGCGTCGTGTATTAAAACAAACGGAAGTTCCCGGTTTTGATGCGGCGAATTACCGCAGTGAACACCTGTGGATAGTCGCCCGTGATGGCGTCGAAGTCCCGGTTTCGCTGGTTTATCATCGCAAACATTTTCGCAAAGGACATAACCCGCTACTGGTGTATGGCTACGGTTCTTACGGCGCAAGTATTGATGCCGATTTCAGTTTTAGCCGCTTGAGTTTGTTGGATCGTGGATTTGTCTACGCCATTGTCCATGTTCGCGGCGGTGGTGAGCTGGGGCAACAATGGTACGAAGACGGAAAATTTCTGAAGAAGAAAAATACGTTTAATGATTATCTTGATGCCTGCGATGCATTGTTAAAACTGGGCTATGGCTCTCCTTCGCTCTGTTATGCGATGGGCGGGAGTGCGGGGGGCATGTTGATGGGCGTTGCAATTAATCAACGCCCGGAATTGTTCCACGGCGTTATCGCCCAGGTACCATTTGTTGATGTTGTAACAACGATGCTTGATGAATCAATTCCTCTTACCACTGGTGAGTTTGAAGAGTGGGGGAATCCGCAGGATCCGCAATATTACGAGTACATGAAAAGCTACAGCCCGTATGACAACGTTACCTCCCAGGCTTATCCGCATTTGCTGGTAACGACCGGTTTGCACGATTCTCAGGTGCAATATTGGGAACCGGCAAAATGGGTCGCTAAATTGCGCGAGCTGAAAACCGATAACCATCTTTTATTGCTCTGTACCGACATGGACTCAGGCCATGGCGGTAAATCTGGTCGCTTTAAATCGTATGAAGGCGTAGCGATGGAATATGCTTTTCTGGTCGCGCTGGCACAGGGAACATTACCCGCTAAGCCAGTAGATTAAGTATTTTCCAGATAATGTTTCAGTGTTAAACGCAGCTCCGGGCTCATGCTGTCCAGGTTATTAAATAACCAGCGCAGATAGCCCGGATCGCGTTCGGCAACGTCGGAAACCGCTTTGCCACGGTATTTGCCAAAGGTGAAGGTCGTCATCAACGATGGACGTCCGGTGATATCGGCCATCTGTTCTGCCGTCCAGCCGGAGGTGTTCATAATATCGATAAGCAACGCAGCGGTGATATAACAGTCATACAACGCGCGGTGATGATGCAGGCCCGGCGGCGTCTGTACATTGAGCTTCCGTGTTTTATATAACGCCATATTGCTGTACTTGATCCCTGGCCACAGACGACGGGCCAGTTTCATAGTGCAAATCCACTCACCGGGCATCTCAGGCAGTACGCGGCGGTCAAAGCTGGCGTTGTGCGCGACATACCATTCACTACCGTAATAGTGCGGGATCACATCTTCAATCCACGGTTTATCGGCGACCATGGCTTCGGTGATGCGATGAATCGCCATCGCCTGTGGACTAATAGGACGATCGGGGCGCACCAGGTGGCTCATGGGGTTGACGATTTTTCCGTCAATGACATCAACAGAGGCAATCTCAACGATCCCTCCCTGCAAACCGCAGGTTTCTGTATCGATAATGCGCAACATGGCATGCTCCAGGCCGAAAAAGCCTAGCGTAATGGAATGATATCGCCTTGCCAACCCTGTGATGAACGCTGACCGACTAACAATAATGAACCACGATCGGCGCGAACGATGAGACGACCATGTTCATCCCATAGTGCACTGTTACCACGGGCATTTGCCATCAGCACGGCAATTGAGTACTGATGTGAAAAAAATTGTAAGCGGCGGGTCGACGCCAGCAGGTCGGGTTCCCCCAGACATTGCCCTGTCGTAAATAGTGAACAGGTCGGATCCATATCCATACCTTGCGGTTGTTCATCGACCACCGTGATGGTTCTGGAACGACGGCCCAGACATGCACCATGACTCTGATGGTAGATCCCTGGCGTTTTTCGCCACGGTGCGAACACCGCAATTCCACGAATAAAGCGATCATTATATTCAACGGGAAGGCCGGCAATGATGGTCATTCGCCAGGTCGTTGCAGCATAACAAAGCGGGTCTAACAGCGAGAGATCGGGTGGGGCAGGAAGGGCACGTCGCGAATAATCACACCCCAGTAAAGAAAGCGATGGAAAAACTAACAGCTGACATTGTTGCCTGGCAGCGGCCCTCACAAACTCCAGATGATGAGCTACCTGTTCGGTCAGTGAGGTTTTACGAGGCTCATATTGCGCTGCTGCAACTTTCCAGAACGACATAATGACTTCCTTTTCAAAATGACTGCAAATTATGGGTGCGGTTTAGAAAATACTCATAATTTAGCAGGCGTTATGTAAGAAAGTGTAACTCTGTATAAGTTTTATTTAAGTTTGGGCTCGTAAGGTAAACGTGACAGATTGACCGAAGCCAAACGGTGGGCGATAAGCCGCTCGCGAAACCAGCTGCGCAAATGTTCAGGCTGTTCACGTTCAACCGCTTCAGCGATCACCGGCATATTGTAGCGTTCTTTAAATGCCACCCCGGCTGCCGCCAAATCGACATTCACTTTATCCATTTCTGTTTGATCCAGTTTAGCCAGATTCTTCAGCATTCTTAATCTCCTCATCATTCGCGGGCAAAAGTTACTAAGAGTGAGCCTGGATGGCAAGCCGGAATTGATGATCCTCGACTCAGACATTAGACAAGGTTATGCTCTGTAAAAAAGTTATTACAAAAAGGAATAGATAATATGACTTCAACTGCACGCTCCCTTCGCTACGCGCTGGCAATCCTGACCACTACGTTGGTGACACCTTCCGTCTGGGCACATGCGCATTTAACGCATCAGTATCCTGCGGCAAACGCGCAAGTGACAGCTGCCCCGCAGGCAATCACTTTAAACTTCTCGGAAGGCGTTGAAACAGGATTCAGTGGTGCAAAAATCACGGGGCCAAAAAACGAAAATATTAAAACATTACCGGCGAAGCGGAATGAGCAGGACCAAAAGCAACTGATTGTTCCACTGGCCGATTCGCTGAAACCCGGAACCTACACCGTTGACTGGCATGTTGTTTCGGTGGACGGGCATAAAACGAAAGGACACTACACCTTTAGCGTGAAATAAATCATGCTGGCGTTTACCTGGATCGCGCTGCGATTTATCCATTTCACCTCGCTGATGCTGGTTTTTGGCTTCGCAATGTACGGTGCCTGGCTGGCCCCCTTAACGATTCGTCGCTTGCTGACGAAGCGTTTTCTGCGTTTACAACAGCACGCTGCCGTCTGGAGTTTGATCAGTGCCACTGCAATGCTCGCCGTTCAGGGCGGGTTGATGGGAACGGGATGGTCAGATGTATTTTCGCCAAACATTTGGCAGGCTGTTTTGCAAACGCAGTTTGGTGGTGTCTGGTTATGGCAAATTGTTCTCGCCCTCGTAACGTTGATCGTCGCCCTTATGCAACCGCGGAATATGCCACGTTTGCTGTTTATGCTCACTACCGCGCAATTTATTCTGCTGGCGGGAGTCGGGCATGCGACGCTGAATGAAGGGGTAACGGCGAAAATCCATCAGACTAATCACGCGATTCACCTGATCTGTGCGGCGGCGTGGTTTGGAGGATTACTTCCGGTGCTCTGGTGTATGCAACTCATCAAAGGCCGTTGGCGACACCAGGCTATTCAGGCGCTGATGCGTTTTTCCTGGTGCGGGCATTTTGCGGTGATCGGCGTACTGGCAAGCGGCGTGCTTAATGCATTGTTGATTACCAGATTTCCCCCCACGCTTACGACTTACTGGGGCCAACTCTTATTGCTCAAAGCCATACTGGTGATGATTATGGTGGTCATCGCGCTGGCTAATCGTTATGTTCTTGTACCGCGCATGAGGCAGGATGAAGATCGTGCGGCTCCCTGGTTTGTGTGGATGACTAAACTCGAATGGGCGATAGGTGCGGTAGTGCTGGTGATCATCAGCCTGCTTGCGACTCTCGAACCTTTTTGATGGATTACGAAAATGATGAAAAAAAGTATTCTGGCGTTTCTGTTACTCACCAGTTCTGCAGCGGCGCTGGCGGCACCGCAGGTGATTACCGTCAGTCGTTTTGAAGTGGGTAAAGACAAATGGGCATTTAACCGCGAAGAGGTGATGCTGACATGCCGACCGGGCCATGCGTTGTATGTTATTAATCCGAGTACCCTCGTGCAGTATCCTTTGAACGATATCGCACAAAAGGAAGTCGCCAGCGGGAAGACCAATGCCCAGCCCATTTCGGTGATTCAGATTGATGATCCTAACAATCCAGGTGAAAAAATGAGTCTGGCACCGTTTATAGAGCGAGCTGAAAAACTCTGTTAATTACCTAAAATAGCCTTTTGATTTCCAATAAAAAACCGCCTCAGTTCTTTCACCAGAACAGGCGGTTTTTAACATTTAAGCTGATGACCACCACGCTTTTTATTGACCATTTTGCACGCAAACTGGAAAACCTGGCGTCGTCATCTATTCTTAAAGGGCAAGGCAACTAAGCCTGCATTAATGCCAACTTTTAGCGCACGGCTCTCTCCCAAGAGCCATTTCCCTGGACCGAATACAGGAATCGTGTTCGGTCTCTTTTTATCTGTTAAAAGCCAGAAGCATTCCCTTCGCTGACTTTATAGTCAACCATAACACACACTCTACTGTCTGAGTCCAGCGTTTTTTAACATTCTTGTTAAGATTATGTGATCTTTAGCGCGGGAGGAAAATATTGATGAAACAGCCTGCGCCCGTTTATCAGAGAATTGCGGGTCATCAATGGCGACATATCTGGCTTTCAGGCGATATACACGGTTGTCTTGAGCAGTTGCGCCGCAAATTATGGCATTGTCGTTTTGAACCGTGGCGAGATTTACTTATCTCAGTGGGAGACGTTATCGATCGTGGGCCGCAAAGTTTACGTTGCCTGCAGTTACTGGAACAACATTGGGTTCGTGCGGTAAGAGGCAATCATGAACAGATGGCGATGGATGCGCTGGCATCCCAGCAGATGTCTTTGTGGTTGATGAATGGCGGCGACTGGTTTATTGCGCTGGCAGATAATCAACAGAAACAAGCGAAAACGGCGCTGGAAAAATGTCAGTATTTGCCCTTTATTCTTGAAGTACACAGTCGCACCGGCAAACATGTTATTGCCCATGCCGATTATCCGGATGATGTTTATGAATGGCAAAAGGACGTCGATTTGCATCAGGTCTTGTGGAGCCGCTCACGATTACTTGAAGGCCAAAAAGGGCAGGGAATTACAGGTGCTGATCATTTCTGGTTTGGTCATACACCGTTGCGCCATCGCGTGGATATTGGCAACCTGCATTATATTGATACCGGTGCTGTCTTTGGGGGAGAACTGACTCTTGTGCAATTGCAATAATTAAAAATCACCGTACTCCTGTGCAGGTCGCCAGAAACCATCTATAAAATCCTCAATCGGAAAACAACCGCCATGGCGGATCCGTTGATCGCTCATAGAATAAAGACACTGTTGTTCCGTGTTGTAGACATCCACAACAATATCTTCACAACCGCCATCCAGGTAGCAAACAAAAAGTACCAGCGCGAACATTTCATCCCCGAAGTGTGGTGCCGTACCGTTAAGTTTAGGAGAGATTTTACAACGGGGGAATAACCAGGACAAATAACCCGCCATGCCGACGGGTTCTTTTTGGATCAGGCAAGACGCATAATCCAGGCATCAGATTGTTGATCGTAACGGGTACGGTAAAGGACAGAGTGTTCGCCATTTAGTAGGGCAGGGATACTGGTTTCAGCATCCCAGGCATCCAGTTGCATACATAAATCGGGGTCTGATTTACAAGGAATGGTTAACGTTCGATCACCCGGCGATTCGCCGTGTAATTCGCCGTCGTCGATTTCAAAAGCGCCTATGCGCACACTGGTTTTCATCTTCGTGCTCTCCATTTAGCTGCCGGTTGTGGTACGACCAGTCCGATCGCACCATTTTTCAGCCTAGTTGAGGCAGCCGAATGTGCCAGTCAAAAAGTGCGCTTTTTTTGTGCGCTGTCAGGCGTTACCTGTAAAAAGTTTCCCGTCCCGCACCAGTTCACGCGGGTAGCTGTTTTTCAGTCGCGAACCAATCCGTTTGGCTAAACCAATCGGCTGATGCTGGAAAGTAACCAATACATCATCCGCGACTGGCGCGGCTTGCGGGTAAACATCGCGCCCGCGATACCACTCTTCCGCTTCCTGCGGTGTCAGTTCAAAAGCGTTCACATTGTCGGGGGAGGCAAGGGCAATAACCGCTTCATGCTGCCAGCGATAACCTTTGTTATGTGTTTCGGCAAGTTTAATCCCCAACCGAGAAAATCGGACTTTACCGATCAAGGCTTCAATGCCCACCGGGAACAACCACAGTTCTTTGTCGCGTTGCCAGAGTCGCAGGTTTCCATCCCAGTTTAAGCCAACACTTGCAGCCGCCTGACGAATTTGACCGGCTTCGCGATCTTTCACCGGGCTAAACGGGAAATTGCCCACTTTGTATTTTGGGGCGGGTAAGACGGGGATCGCCTGAGTTTTACGCAGACGAGCAACGAAGAAGCCTTCGCAGTCGTAAATTTGTGGGAAAACATGCAAAAAGCCTTCTTCGGTCAGCGCCTTATTTGCACCAGGGAAGAGATCGCCAAGCGGTATAAACTCTACTGCGTCGGGGTAAGTCTCTTTCAGCCACCGGCAGACGGCTTCATTTTCTTCCTGGTTTAAGGTACAGGTCGAGTAAATCAGCGTACCGCCAGGGCGTAATGCATGAAAGGCGCTGTCGATCAGTTCCCGTTGGGTAGCTGCGATTTCCTGATTGCTTTCTGGTGACCAGTTTTTTAGCGCATCGGGATCTTTACGCACCACGCCTTCGCCGGAGCAGGGAGCGTCCAGCAAAATGGCATCGAACATTTCTGGCACTGCCGCACCAAATACACGGCCATCAAAATGCGTGAGCGCAACATTACGGATGCCACAGCGGCTGATATTGGCATGTAACACTTTTACCCGACTGGCGGAAAACTCATTGGCAAGGATCTCCCCTTCGTTATTCATCCGCGCGGCAATTTGCGTCGTTTTGGAGCCGGGCGCGGCAGCGACATCCATCACCCGCTGTGGTGCATTACCGTCAGCAAACAAGGCGGCGACGGGCAACATTGAACTGGCTTCCTGAATATAAAACAGGCCACTTAAATGCTCGGCGGTACTACCCAATGGCAAGGCATCTTCATCGTCGCGTTCAATCCAGAAACCTTCTTCACACCACGGAATTGGCGTAAGCGTCCAGCCATAAGGGGCGGTTAATTGCAGGAAATCAGCAACGGAGATTTTCAGCGTATTAACGCGAATACTGCGGCGCAACGGGCGCTGACAGGCGGCAAGAAAATCATCAAATGAGAGCGTCGAAGGCATTGCTTCGCGCATTTGTGTCAGAAAGGCGTCCGGGAAATAAACGGTGTGTTGGGCCACGAGCATGTACCACTGGCAAAAAAAACAGGTGCGCAGTTTAGCATAAACGCTCCGGCGCAGGCACGCCGGAGCAGTGGGCATTATTTGGGAAGCGCTGTTCCCCATTCACGCCACTCTTTCGGTTCACTTTCCTGCAACAGGAAGTGCTTGCCTTCCTGGGCTTTCGGTGCCAGCGGCGTACCCGGAGGCGTAGCGAAGGCGATGCCGCCACGGATAAACTGGTTAAAGGTGCCGGTTTTCACGACGCCGCCCGTCAGACCAAAGTCCAGACTGTAACCCGATGCCAACCAGAAGACGGAATTGTTACGCACCAGGTGTTGATAGCGTTTACTGATGCGCATCGCAATCATCACGCGATCTGACAATGTCCCCAGCGTCATTCCGGTAACCGTACCGACTTCCAGACCACGGAACAGCACAGGCGTACCGATGCCTAACGAACCGGCTTCCGGCGCTTCAACAATAATGCTTAAGCCATCCAGGTAACGCGAATCAGTTATGGTGGCCTCTTGTAATTCAAAGTCGCGGCGAGGATTGCCCCGGCCTGGTTCGACGTTGATATACGGCTGGAGGATAGTATCAAGATGCTCAACGCCAGCTGCCGAAATTTGCGGTGTGACCACTGAGAAGCGTGTACCACCGCGTGCAAAGGTCTGGACATATTCCGGATAGAGTACCGCCTTTGCCTGTACTTCATTGCGCGCGGTAATCAGATCCAGCGTCTGGATTTGCCCGATATCAATACCGAGATAGCGAATTGGCATCCCGACCGCCAGTTTTCCGGCATCGAAAGCGTGAAGCGTAATTTGCCCGCCAACCGCACGGGCCGCTGTTTCGGAAGCATACAGAATACGCTTGTCGCCTTTACGCTGACTGGCGCTGGCACCGCTGAGGTTATCGAAGCTAATAGCTCCCTTTAATGCTCTGGAGAGCGGGGATGCCTGTACAGTCAGACCACTACCATTTAGCTGAACTTTCGCCCCACCTTCTGCCCAGAACACGCTGTTGCTGGTCAGAAGGTTGCGATACTCCGGCTTAATATGCAGATCGATATCAAACGCGTTAGCTCGCGGACGCACAGTAATAACTTCACCAACTTCAAATTTACGGTACAGCACTACCGATCCTGCCTGCACATCCGGCAGCGTCTCTGCACTCAAACTCACGGTTGTGGTGGGTAAATCGCTAAGGCTGTTCTCCAGCGCTTTTTCCAGATTGGCATACAGTGGATAGCTGGCTTTCATCTCGCCTTTATCGCCTGGCAGAATACGTATCCCGCCGTTAATCCATTCTGAGGCGCTGGCACCGAGAAACTCAACGCCATCCAGCCCCACCTTCACGTCGACACGGCTGTTGACGACAAATTTGCTATCGCCTTTTACCAGTTCGCGATGCTGAGGCTCGATGGCGACGGTAAAGGTGACGCCTTTGCTGGTGAGTTTACGATCGATAACCTGGCCTACCTGCACGCCGTGAAGAATGAGCGGCTGACCAGCATCAATACCGTAACTTTCCGGCGCAGTCAGGGTCAGCGTCAGAACATCTGGCTCATGGAGCAGGGCTTTTTCGCCAGGAACAACAATAAACTCTTTACGTGGCTCACCGTCGCCCGGCACCAACTCGAAGGTTTTGCCGGTCAGCAAGGTACTGAGATTAGCATCGCTAAGGGATAATTTTGGATTACGTAATTCGATGCGGGTATTTTCCCGTAACAGCGTTACGACGCTGGGATCAACGGTCATTTCTCCGGTGACTTTACCGCCAGGATTTAAATCCAGTTTAGTCAGCTGTCCGACTTCCAGCCCCTGATACATTAACGGCGTAGAGTCGGCGGTTAATCCGGCCCCACTCGGCAGTTCCAGTTTTATTATTACGCCACGCTGGCTGTGGGCGAGATCTTCATACAGACCAAAGGTATCTTCCGCCTCGGCAGGTTTTGACTCTTCTGGCGAATCGAAGGCAATTGCACCGTTAACCAGTGCCGCCAGACTTTCCAGTTTCACTTTTGCGCCACTGATACTGACGTTGGCATCAACGCCGGAAACGTTCCAGAAACGGCTACCTTTTTTCACCAGATCGGTAAAACGTCGCTCGATCAGGACATCAATCACTACGCCTTGCTTATTGGGATTGATGGCATAGTCGTAGACTTTACCCACCGGGATCTTACGGAAATATACCAATGAACCACTGTTCAGTGAACCGAGATCGGGGGCTTGCAGGTGGATCATCAGATCGCCGTTATCCAGCCGATATTTCGGTTGGGTATCGAGTGCGACAAAGTGATCCTGCTCTTTACCTTTACCCGGCATCATGCCGATATAGTTACCCCCGACGAGGGCGTCCAGCCCGGAGACTCCTGCCAGCGAGGCTTTTGGCGTCACCAGCCAGAACTGTGTCTCCTCGCGCAGCGCATCTTTCATATCGGACTTGATGCTGACTTTGACTTCAATCTTACGAAGATCGTCGCTCAGGCTGATATCTTGCACTGTTCCGACCTCAACGCCCTGATAACGAACAGGTGTGCGGCCCGGGACGATACCGTCCGCCGACATAAAGTCGATGGTGACGGTATTACCCCGATCCTGATAACTGTCCCAAATCAGCCAACCGGCAATCATAAGCGCGATGAACGGCAGCAGCCAGAAAGGTGAGATACGGCGTTTATTTTTAATCTGCGCTTCAGTCGTCGAAGCGGGCGTTTCCTGACTCATGTGCATCCCAAAGTAAGCGGCTGTCCAGCCATTCCACAGCAAGAATAGTCAAAATTACCGCTGCGCCGAAATAAAACGCAGCCGGTCCCATAGTAAAAGCGAGGATCTGATCGCGATTAATCAGCGACATGGTTAAAGATATGACAAACAGGTCGAGCATCGACCAGCGACCGATCCAGGTCACCATCCGCAGTAACAGAATCCGTGTGCGTAAACCTTGCTGGCATTTAAAATGAATGCTCAACAGTAAAGTGAACATGACGATCACTTTGGTAAATGGCACCAGAATACTGGCGATAAACACGATTCCGGCGACCGCAATGTTGCTACTTGCCAGCGACATAATCCCGGAAAGAATCGTATCTTCCTGCCGGCCACCATTCAGATAAATGATAGAAATAGGTAACAGGTTGGCAGGTAACAACAACACGATTGATGCTAACAGCGCCGCCCAGCACTTTTGCAGACTATGACGGCGACGCAGGCGTAGCGGGATATGGCAACGCGGGCAGCGACCACGCTGATCGGGATAGCCGGTAAAATGGCATCCCAGGCAGACACGAAGTTTCTCGTCCCTACGCGTAGCGGGGCGCTGTGGATAAAATCGCGCCCAC
Source organism: Escherichia sp. MOD1-EC5990 (assembly GCF_002965285.1). Taxonomy (NCBI): domain Bacteria; kingdom Pseudomonadati; phylum Pseudomonadota; class Gammaproteobacteria; order Enterobacterales; family Enterobacteriaceae; genus Escherichia; species Escherichia sp. MOD1-EC5990. The sequence continues at coordinate 95,054 of NZ_PTRV01000006.1, forward strand.
AGTTCCTCGACATTAAGATGTGACAACGTCACCGTGGTCAATATCACTAATGCAACAAAAGAGAACAGACCAATACCCGCCTGAATGTGCGCATAATCCTGCACCTTTATAGAAGCAACGCCAATACCGACCAGATAGATGTCCAGCATCACCCACTCTTTCAATCGCTCAAGCATCAGCAGTACCGGGCGTAGATTCATTCCCAGTCGGTTACCAAACCATAAATAAGCTATGGAGGTCACCAGAATAAGGGGGGCACCAATAACGCAAAAAAAGACCATCGCCCCCGTTATTGCATCGCCCTGTTTGGTCATTTGCCAGATGCCTTGCATGACATTGGCGTCAATACGAATACCTAACAGCCAGATATGCAACAGCGGTTCGCCCCAGGCAAACGGCATCAGCAACAGCATGGTGAATGCCATTGCTGCCAGGCGCGTTAGCGACCAGTCGCGCCCGTCACGAATTTTTGCCTGACAGCGCGGACAATAGGCACTTTGATGAGAGTTTATCTCGGGTAGGCTAAACAGCATGTCACATTGCGGGCAACGTTGGTAATCACCACGCGGCAGTTCCTCGCAAATTGCCCTCACTGTTATCTTTTTTGTCGGCGTAATTTGTGGTGTGTTAAGAGCCATGACGTGCCAAATGTAATAAGAATTAACATTAATCTTAACCCATGATGGGAATGATCTTGAGCATTAACGCATTTAATGCTTATTTTAATAGGCTGGCAGTTCCAGGTAAGACAACCAAGTGATTATATAATGAACAAAACAGAATTTTACGCGGATTTAAACCGTGACTTTAACGCGCTGATGGCAGGAGAAACCAGTTTTCTGGCAACGCTGGCAAACACCAGTGCGTTGTTATATGAGCGTCTCACTGACGTAAACTGGGCAGGTTTTTATTTACTTGAGGACGAGACGTTGGTTCTCGGACCGTTTCAGGGCAAAATTGCTTGTGTACGCATCCCCGTCGGGCGAGGTGTGTGTGGCACTGCAGTTGCCCGTAATGAAGTGCAGCGAATCGAGGATGTTCACGCTTTTGACGGACATATTGCCTGTGATGCAGCAAGTAATTCTGAAATTGTCCTACCGCTGGTGGTGAAAAATCAGATTATTGGTGTTCTCGATATCGACAGTACCGTCTTCGGTCGCTTTACAGACGAGGACGAGCAGGGCTTACGTCAGCTTGTGGCACAGCTTGAAAAGGTGCTTGCAATGACGGATTACAAAAAATTCTTTGCGAGCGTCGCAGGATAATCAACGGATAACGTAGCATTTACTGATGGCGTCATTATAATGACGCCTGTTCATGCCTGCGCTTGTTGGCTACGTCCGTTGTAATCAGGAAATTTCATGGAAAATCAACCTAAGTTGAATAGCAGTAAAGAAGTAATCGCGTTTCTGGCCGAACGTTTTCCCCACTGTTTCAGTGCGGAAGGTGAAGCGCGTCCGCTGAAAATCGGTATTTTTCAGGATTTGGTCGATCGTGTTGCCGGGGAAATGAACCTGAGCAAAACGCAATTGCGATCCGCTTTACGTCTCTATACCTCGAGCTGGCGTTACCTTTACGGTGTTAAACCCGGCGCAACGCGTGTCGATCTTGACGGCAACCCATGCGGTGAGCTGGACGAGCAACATGTAGAGCATGCTCGCAAGCAGCTTGAAGAAGCGAAAGCACGTGTTCAGGCACAGCGTGCTGAGCAGCAAGCGAAAAAACGCGAAGCTGCCGCAGCTGCTGGTGAGAAAGAAGACGCACCGCGCCGTGAACGCAAGCCACGTCCGACCACGCCACGCCGCAAAGAAGGCGCTGAGCGTAAACCACGTGCGCAAAAGCCGGTAGAGAAAGCGCCAAAAACAGCAAAAGCACCTCGCGAAGAACAGCACACCCCAGTTTCTGACATTTCAGCTCTGACTGTCGGACAAGCCCTGAAGGTGAAAGCGGGTCAAAACGCGATGGATGCCACCGTATTAGAAATCACCAAAGACGGCGTCCGCGTCCAACTGAATTCGGGTATGTCTTTGATTGTGCGCGCAGAACACCTGGTGTTCTGAAACGGAGGCCGGGCCAGGCATGAACATGTTTTTTAGGCTTACCGCGTTAGCTGGCCTGCTTGCAATAGCAGGCCAGACCTTCGCTGTAGAAGATATCACGCGTGCTGATCAAATTCCGGTGTTAAAGGAAGAGACGCAGCATGCGACGGTGAGTGAGCGCGTAACGTCGCGCTTCACCCGTTCTCATTATCGCCAGTTCGACCTCGATCAGGCATTTTCGGCTAAAATCTTTGACCGCTACCTGAATCTGCTCGATTACAGCCACAACGTGCTGCTGGCAAGCGATGTTGAACAGTTCGCAAAAAAGAAAACCGAGTTGGGTGATGAACTGCGTTCAGGCAAACTCGACGTTTTCTACGGTCTCTACAATCTGGCACAAAAGCGCCGTTTTGAACGTTACCAGTACGCTTTGTCGGTACTGGAAAAGCCGATGGATTTCACCGGCAACGACACTTATAACCTTGACCGCAGCAAAGCGCCCTGGCCGAAAAACGAGGCTGAGTTGAACGCGCTGTGGGACAGTAAAGTCAAATTCGACGAGTTAAGTCTTAAGCTGACAGGAAAAACGGATAAAGAAATTCGTGAAACCCTGACTCGCCGCTATAAATTTGCTATTCGTCGTCTGGCGCAAACCAACAGCGAAGATGTTTTCTCGCTGGCAATGACGGCGTTTGCACGTGAAATCGACCCGCATACCAACTATCTTTCCCCGCGTAATACCGAACAGTTCAACACTGAAATGAGTTTGTCGCTGGAAGGTATTGGCGCAGTGCTGCAAATGGATGATGACTACACCGTTATCAATTCGATGGTGGCAGGTGGCCCGGCAGCGAAGAGTAAAGCTATCAGCGTTGGTGACAAAATTGTCGGTGTTGGTCAAACAGGCAAGCCGATGGTTGACGTGATTGGCTGGCGTCTTGATGACGTGGTTGCCTTAATTAAAGGGCCGAAGGGCAGTAAAGTTCGTCTGGAAATTTTACCTGCTGGTAAAGGGACCAAGACCCGTACTGTAACGTTGACCCGTGAACGTATTCGCCTCGAAGACCGCGCGGTTAAAATGTCGGTGAAGACCGTCGGTAAAGAGAAAGTTGGCGTGCTGGATATTCCTGGCTTCTATGTGGGTTTGACAGATGATGTCAAAGTACAACTGCAGAAACTGGAAAAACAGAATGTCAGCAGTGTGATCATCGACCTGCGTAGCAATGGCGGTGGGGCGTTGACCGAGGCAGTATCGCTTTCAGGCCTGTTTATTCCTGCAGGTCCGATTGTTCAGGTTCGTGATAACAACGGTAAAGTTCGTGAAGACAGCGATACCGACGGTCAGGTCTTCTATAAAGGCCCGCTGGTGGTGCTGGTTGACCGCTTTAGTGCTTCGGCTTCAGAAATCTTTGCTGCGGCAATGCAGGATTACGGTCGTGCGCTGGTTGTGGGTGAACCGACATTTGGTAAAGGCACTGTCCAGCAGTACCGTTCATTGAACCGTATTTACGATCAGATGTTACGTCCTGAATGGCCAGCTTTGGGTTCTGTTCAATACACGATCCAGAAATTCTATCGCGTTAACGGCGGCAGTACGCAACGTAAGGGCGTAACGCCAGACATCATCATGCCGACAGGTAATGAAGAAACGGAAACGGGAGAGAAATTTGAAGATAACGCGCTGCCGTGGGATAGCATTGATGCTGCAACCTATGTGAAATCAGGCGATTTAACGGCCTTTGAACCGGAGTTGCTGAAGGCGCATAATGCGCGTATCGCGAAAGATCCTGAGTTCCAGAACATCATGAAGGATATCGCGCGCTTCAACGCCATGAAGGACAAGCGCAATATCGTTTCTCTAAATTACGCGGTGCGTGAGAAAGAGAATAATGAAGATGATGCGACGCGTCTGGCGCGTTTGAACGAACGCTTTAAACGCGAAGGTAAACCGGAGTTGAAGAAGCTGGATGATCTACCGAAAGATTACCAGGAACCGGATCCTTATCTGGATGAGACGGTGAATATCGCACTCGATTTGGCGAAGCTTGAAAAAGCCAGACCCGCGGAACAACCCGCTCCCGTCAAGTAACATCAATCAGGCACAAGAAATTGTGCCTGATTTTTTAACAGCGGCAAGATGCCGTAAATCAGATGCTACAAAATGTAAAGTTGTGTCTTTCTGGTGACTTACGCACTATCCAGACTTGAAAATAGTCGCGTAACCCATACGATGTGGGTATCGCATATTGCGTTTTGTTAAACTGAGGTAAAAAGAAAATTATGATGCGAATCGCGCTCTTCCTGCTAACGAACCTGGCCGTAATGGTCGTTTTCGGGCTGGTACTGAGCCTGACAGGGATACAGTCGAGCAGCGTTCAGGGGCTGATGATCATGGCCTTGCTGTTCGGTTTTGGTGGTTCCTTCGTTTCGCTTCTGATGTCCAAATGGATGGCATTACGATCTGTTGGCGGGGAAGTGATCGAGCAACCGCGTAACGAAAGGGAACGTTGGCTGGTCAATACTGTAGCAACCCAGGCTCGTCAGGCGGGGATCGCTATGCCGCAAGTGGCTATCTACCATGCGCCGGACATCAACGCTTTTGCAACCGGTGCGCGCCGTGATGCCTCTCTGGTTGCTGTCAGCACCGGTTTGCTGCAGAACATGAGCCCGGATGAAGCTGAGGCGGTAATTGCTCACGAAATCAGTCACATCGCCAATGGTGATATGGTCACCATGACGCTGATTCAGGGCGTGGTGAACACCTTCGTTATCTTTATTTCCCGTATTCTGGCGCAGTTGGCTGCTGGCTTCATGGGCGGTAACCGTGACGAAGGTGAAGAGAGCAACGGCAACCCACTGATCTACTTTGCGGTTGCAACGGTTCTGGAACTGGTGTTTGGTATTCTGGCGAGCATTATCACCATGTGGTTCTCGCGTCACCGTGAATTCCACGCCGATGCGGGTTCAGCAAAACTGGTTGGTCGTGAGAAAATGATTGCCGCGCTGCAACGCCTGAAAACCAGCTATGAACCACAAGAAGCAACCAGCATGATGGCTTTCTGTATTAACGGGAAGTCGAAATCGCTCAGTGAGTTGTTCATGACTCACCCGCCGCTGGATAAACGTATTGAAGCTCTGCGTACGGGTGAATACCTGAAGTAATATGAAGTAAATACTAAAAAGCGCGTCCTGATCGACGCGCTTTTTTTATGCCCTGGATCGTGGCTGGGTAATACGTAAGCCACTGACACAGGCAGCAATCACTGCCAGAATAGCCGCAGCCATCAGCGAGACGTGTGTACCATTATCACCAAACTGATTTAGCATCAGCGCCACCAGCGCCGCGCCACTACTCTGACCCAATAGACGAGCCGTCCCTAACATGCCACTGGCCCCACCGCTACGTTCGCGCGGAGCGGAGGTAATAATGGTGTGGTTATTGGGTGACTGGAATAAGCCAAATCCAGCGCCACATAAGATCATCGGCCAGATAATATTGATATCCGCAGGTGACGCGGGCAGCAGAACCAGGGAAAAAAGCCCAGCAGCCATGATGAGCAACCCTAAAGCACCCAGCAATCCTGCATGTACGCGTTCAATCAAATAGCCTGCCAGCGGAGCCATCACCATTGTTGCTAACGGCCACGGTGTCAGAAGTAAACCTGTTTCGACTTCACTACGCCCGAGCACGTTTTGCAGGTAAAAGGGCAGGGAAACCATTGCCAGCATTTGTGCGCAGAAAGAGCAAACAGATGTGCAAATAGAAAGTGAAAACAGCGGGATACGCAGTAAATCCACCGGTAGCAGCGGTACGGGAAGAGAAAGCTGGCGGCGAATAAAGAAAATACCAACGACAACCATTACCACCAGTTCCGCGCCAATCAACGTCAGCGATTGCCCCTGAGCGAAACCACTCAATGCAGTAATAAGCAGGCCGAAGGTTAACGCGTTCATCACGGCGCTGGGCAGGTCGAAACGGGGTTTACTGGCACGAGAGCCATTGGGTGGCAGAAAACGCATGGCCAGAAGCAGGGCGATAATACCCAACGGTACGTTGATTAAAAATAACCATTTCCAGGATGCGATGGAGAGGATTGCTGCAGCAATTGTCGGCCCGGCAGCAGAAGAGACGGCAACAATAAACGAGTTTATGCCCATCCCTCTACCCAGAAAACGTTGTGGATAGATCAGGCGGATAAGTGCGGTATTAACGCTCATCAACGCTGCACCGCCGAAACCTTGTATGACACGCGCAAGGGTGAGCATTTGTAGCGAATCAGAAAGGGCACAGAACAGTGAAGACAACAGAAAAACGACCAGACCGCATTTATAAATACGTCGATAGCCAAACATATCGCCCAGAAACGAAAACGAGAGCAGGGAGATGACAATGGCGATTTGATAGGCGTTCACTACCCAGATGGAACTGGCCGGTGTGGCATGAAGGTCTGTGGCGATTGTTGGCAAGGCGACGTTGGCGATTGCGCCGTCAAGCACAGCCATCGAAATACCAATCACAATGGTTAATATCGCACCGTATCGCTGGGGCAACGGCAGGCCGTCGGCCTGAACTTTTGGCATAGGAATTTTATATCTTTGGTGAATAATCAACAGGGGTAAGATTCTAGCACTGATATTCACGGTGGATGTCGCAGAATTGTAACTAACCGGCAAAAGATGGATTGCGACCACCCAGGTGCGAAATTATAATAAAAAACAGTTCTGATTTTTATAAAACACTCGCAACGAGGTGATAAATGGCTAACGCAGATCTGGATAAACAGCCTGATTCTGTATCTTCCGTGCTGAAAGTTTTTGGCATTTTGCAGGCGCTGGGTGAAGAGCGCGAAATAGGGATAACCGAGCTGTCGCAGCGCGTCATGATGTCAAAAAGCACCGTTTATCGCTTTTTACAGACCATGAAAACCCTGGGTTATGTGGCGCAGGAAGGGGAGTCGGAGAAATATTCGCTGACCTTGAAATTGTTTGAACTGGGCGCTCGCGCGTTACAAAACGTCGATTTAATTCGTAGCGCAGATATCCAGATGCGTGAGATCTCCCGCCTGACGAAAGAAACTATCCACCTCGGCGCACTGGACGAAGACAGTATTGTTTACATCCACAAAATTGACTCTATGTACAATTTGCGCATGTATTCACGGATTGGTCGTCGTAATCCGCTGTACAGCACCGCGATTGGTAAGGTACTGCTGGCATGGCGCGATCGCGATGAAGTGAAGCAAATTCTCGAGGGCGTGGAGTATAAACGCAGTACCGAACGGACCATCACCAGTACAGAAGCGTTATTACCCGTTCTGGACCAGGTGCGCGAGCAGGGGTATGGCGAAGATAACGAAGAGCAGGAAGAAGGACTGCGTTGCATTGCGGTTCCGGTATTTGATCGCTTTGGCGTGGTCATTGCCGGTCTGAGCATCTCCTTCCCGACGTTGCGTTTCTCTGAAGAGCGTTTACAGGAATATGTCGCAATGTTGCATACCGCGGCGCGCAAAATTTCTGCCCAAATGGGTTATCACGACTATCCGTTCTGATGAGAGTAAGAACCTGTCTGAATATCAAACAGACAGGTTCTTTATTTAGCATGAGAAAAATAAAGTTGAAGGTGGCGTTATATTAAACGCACTTGCGATAAGAATATTTTACTTATGAGTGAGAATCTGGTTATTTATTACCCTTAACCATTATCGACCACAATATTGCTTTTACGTAACAACGGGCAATCTGTTATCCCCAGAAAACCACTTTTAGTGTGCAGGTATTGTACCGTGCTGGTGCCTCTGGCGGTCAGATAGGTACATTGCAAACCTAATCCCGCGGCATTCTCTTTGCTTCCAATCAAAACGCCATATCCGCTGAGTAATAATCCTATCCATACCAGTGCTATCAGCATAACTGTGCGAATGATGAATCGCATTACAACCTCTTCTCTTTTTATGTTCGCTTAATCGTAGCGGCAATATGCGCTGAAGCAAGCGACTCATTCTGAAAAAGCACGAATATCGACATAGTTAGGCGCTGTTTAACTAACACATGCTAGTTTAATGACATAAGGTAGGTGAAACGGAGATTGGAGTGAAAAAGTTTCGATGGGTCGTTCTGGTTGTCGTGGTGTTGGCTTGCTTGCTGCTTTGGGCGCAGGTATTCAACATGATGTGCGATCAGGATGTACAATTTTTCAGCGGAATTTGTGCCATTAACCAGTTTATCCCGTGGTGATATCATTTTTTCAGCACTAGATTTTCTTCCTCTCCAGCAGTGGTAGAATAGCGCCTCTACTCAGAGGTGGTGAAATGAACGAAGTTGTAAATTCAGGCGTGATGAACATTGCGTCTTTGGTTGTATCGGTGGTGGTTCTTCTTATCGGGCTCATCTTGTGGTTTTTTATCAATCGTGCCAGTTCACGAACTAACGAACAGATTGAACTGCTTGAGGCGTTGCTGGATCAGCAAAAACGTCAAAATGCACTGTTACGTCGTTTGTGCGAAGCAAACGAACCTGAGAAAGCAGATAAAAAGACCGTTGAGAGTCAAAAATCGGTTGAAGACGAAGATATTATTCGTCTGGTCGCCGAACGGTAATCCTTCCTCAATCTTGAGTAACCCCGTCGTTGAAGGGTTACTCAATTCATCCTGATTATACGCACTGTCATGGTGCAACTGCTTCAATTTAAAACTCTGGTCTGACTTCAAATAATTATCATATTATTTATTTGCGTAACGGGATATCAGAAAAAGATATTTAGCCCATTAATTTATTAGGATGTTTACATCGGATTTGTGATTAAGCGTGTTATTATTTATTAGCGAAACGTTTCTCTCTTGATTTTTTTGCGCATTCATCAATTTTTCTTATTTTAAATTTACAATACCTTTGGGGATTGACTTCTCTTTGGGGTGATTGATAGCCGTTAACTGACTGTTTTATGAGAAAAAGTGATATAACTTTTTATTCATTGCATAGCAGAAAATGTGATATTGCACGCACTATGTAATAACTTCTCCCATTGGCCTGGAACAACTGAACTTATTGAACTATGTTAGAAAATACGTCAGTTTAAGTATCTGCCTGAACTGGCAAGGTTAAGCACAATGATATATCGGCGCGTATTCCGTTGCATAAGTGTGCAAAAAAAGTGGAAGACGTATCGAGATTTGTGCGTCTGATCGAGACATGTTTAAAAATGGCTTGCCATAATTAACGTTGTATGTGATAACAGATTTCGGGTTAAACGAGGTACAGTTCTGTTTATGTGTGGCATTTTCAGTAAAGAAGTCCTGAGTAAACACGTTGACGTTGAATACCGCTTCTCTGCCGAGCCTTATATTGGTGCCTCATGCAGTAATGTGTCAGTTTTATCTATGTTATGCCTGCGGGCGAAGAAAACAATCTAAGGAATTTTTCAAATGGCAAAGATTAAAGGTCAGGTTAAGTGGTTCAACGAGTCTAAAGGTTTTGGCTTCATTACTCCGGCTGATGGCAGCAAAGACGTGTTCGTACACTTCTCCGCTATCCAGGGTAATGGCTTCAAAACTCTGGCTGAAGGTCAGAACGTTGAGTTCGAAATTCAGGACGGTCAGAAAGGTCCGGCAGCTGTTAACGTAACAGCTATCTGATCGAATCCACTGATCTGAAGTGTGAAGACACTTCAATCTCGCTATAAAGCCTCGTCGAATGCGAGGCTTTTTACTTTGTTTTATCTTCGCTCCTGGCGTTCGGATATTTGCCCGCCGCGTGATTCGCGTTACACTTGCGGCCTTTAGTATCCTGCCGGAGTTGTCATGTCGTTTTCCTGTCCACTTTGCCATCAGCCTCTTTCGCGTGAAAAAAACAGCTATATCTGTCCCCAGCGACATCAGTTTGATATGGCGAAAGAAGGGTATGTCAATCTGCTGCCCGTTCAGCATAAACGGTCTCGTGATCCGGGCGACAGCGCGGAAATGATGCAAGCACGCCGCGCATTCTTAGATGCCGGACATTATCAGCCGCTGCGTGATGCAATTGTCGCCCAACTGCGGGAACGGCTTGATGAAAAGGCCACGGCGGTGCTGGATATTGGCTGTGGTGAAGGGTATTACACACACGCATTTGCCGATGCGCTGCCCGAAATCACCACGTTTGGCCTGGATGTCTCGAAGGTAGCGATAAAAGCGGCGGCGAAACGCTATCCGCAGGTCACTTTTTGTGTTGCTTCCAGCCACCGTTTGCCGTTTTCCGATACCAGTATGGACGCCATAATACGTATTTACGCGCCGTGTAAAGCAGAAGAATTAGCGCGAGTAGTGAAGCCCGGCGGTTGGGTCATTACTGCCACGCCGGGACCGCGACATTTGATGGAGCTGAAGGGGCTGATTTACAATGAAGTACATCTTCACGCACCTCATGCAGAACAACTGGAAGGTTTTACATTACAGCAGAGTGATGAGTTGTGTTATCCGATGCGTCTTCGCGGTGACGAAGCCGTCGCGTTATTGCAGATGACGCCGTTTGCCTGGCGTGCGAAGCCAGAAGTCTGGCAAACGCTGGCAGCAAAAGAAGTGTTCGACTGCCAGACGGACTTTAATATTCACCTCTGGCAGCGTTCTTATTAACCGTGGAAGTGCGTCCAGAGGATCTGGACGCCGATGCCGATCAGTACCAGCCCACCGAGAATTTCCGCTTTCTTCCCAATAATTGAGCCGATAAAGCGACCAACCATCATCCCTAATGTCGACATAATCAAGGTTGCACAACCAATGGCCAATGCGGTCGCGATAATGTTGACCTGCAGGAAGGCGAGACCAACACCTACAGCCATCGCATCCAGGCTGGTGGCAATCGCGGTGGTTACCAGTAGCCAGAAACCGTGTCGACGGCGCGGTTCTTCATCTTCATCATCTGCGCCACGAAAACCCTCAATAATCATTCGCCCGCCGAGGAATATCAGCAGCACAAACGCAATCCAGTGGTTCCATTCAAGGACAAACCGGCTGGCTAACATGCCCATTCCCCAGCCGATCAGCGGCGTCAGGGTTTCGACGGCACCAAAAATAAGGCCAGTTCGCAAAGCTTCAGAAAATTTCGGTTTATGGAGGGTGGCACCTTTACCGATTGATGCAGCAAATGCATCCATCGACATACCAAACGCAAGAAGAACAGTAGCAGTGATATTCATGACAACGTCCTGACCGGGGTATCCATAAAACACATCATCGCCCCCAGCAAACATGCATACATGAACAACAAACTGCGATGATTTTCGCGTTCATGCAGGCATAGCGATTGATGTGCATATGGTCTCGCCTGACTGAAAGTGTTCAGTCCGTACGTGCCACGTTTTGCAACGAGTATGTTGACACGTACATTTCCGGAATCTGGAAATCGGCTACTCCCCAAATGAGGGCGCAACATTAACATATTTTTAGAATATAAAACAACTGTTGGGATATATTATTTCAGCAGTTAATTGATAACGATTGTCATTTAGATTTATATATCAATGAAACGTTAAAATAAATAACAAATAAGGGAAGGGGTAATATAGCCTAAGCTATGTCTGATTATTAAAAATACACTAAACATAGCTTTGGCTAAATTGATAACTTATTGAGTTGAAACGAGAAGCTTATAAATTTTTTCCAGATCGTCGATATTTCGAACGCGAATTAACAGCCGGCGCTGTTCTAATTGCATCACCAACACGCCATCTTCCGACAAGTTCATCGCTTTGATTCGGCTATATTCAATCCAGACATTGGCGAAGAAAAAACCTTTTTGTTTAAAGATGATCTTCGGAACGCGGATCCAGAATATATAAAACCCCATTAGAGCCAGTGCACTTAATAACCATGTCGTTATTTGCGCGCCATGATTCGTGACGTTGTTATAGATAAGAATGACAATCAGTCCTACGAAGATAACGCTGTCGATGCGGCCACGTCGGAGCAAAGGAATTGCCAGCAGGGTGGGGCCGTTGCGGCGGGGCATGATGAACTGATCGTAGATCGCGAAGGTCAGGAGTGCGGCGATAAAAAGAATCAGTACCAGGTCCGTGATTGTCATTAATCCTCCAGATAAAAAAACGGGGCCAAAAGGCCCCGGTAGTGTACAACAGTCTTACAGTCCCAGCAGGCCGCAAGCGTAACCAGCGATACCGATGACGAAGAAGCCAACGATGATCCACAGCGGGTTAACTTTTTTGCGCAGCAGCCACATACAAGCAAAGGTCAGCAGCAGTGGTACCAGGCCCGGCATTAACTGGTCAAGAATAGTCTGGACAGTGGTAACGTGTTCTTTGCCCGTCTGGTCAGTAATGCGAGAGACAACCAGCGGGATGTTGACATGTGTCCACTTGTTAACCAATGCCCCCATGACAAACAGGCCGAGAATAGACGCCCCTTCCGTCAGTTTTTGCAGGAAGCCGCCACCCATATCTTTAACGATATCGATACCTTTGGAGTAACCATACGCTACGCCGTAGTAACGGGTTGCCAGACGCACCAGGTTAAACAGGATGAAGAACAGCAGCGGACCTAACAGGCTGCCGCTCATCGCGATACCGGCACCCAGCGCTGCAAATACCGGACGTACCGTTCCCCAGAAGATCGGGTCGCCCACACCAGCCAGCGGTCCCATCAAACCAACTTTGATACCGTTGATAGCACCGTCGTCGATCTCTGCGCCATTAGCACGCTGCTCTTCCAGCGCCAGGGTTACGCCGAGAATCGGCGCAGCCACGAACGGCTGGGTATTAAAGAACTCCAGGTGACGGCGAATAGCTTGTTTACGAGCTTCGTTGTTCTCAGGGTAGAGGCGACGAATTGCCGGTACCATAGAGAAGCAGAAGCCCAGTGCCTGCATACGTTCGAAGTTCCATGAACCCTGGAAGAGGTTAGAACGCAGGAAGACGCCACGAATATCACTTTGAGTGAGTTTTTTCTCGGTGGTAGTTTGAGTTGTATCAACCATTTCGCTCACCTGTTAGTCCAGTTCGTTATCGAGATCGTTGTTACCAGCTGCCTGAGCAGGCGCACCGGCTACGCGGTTGTATTTCGGGCTAAGTTGGATGTAGAGCACTGCCATAACAGTACCAATCACACCCAGAGCAACCAGGTTAAAGTTGGTGAATGCTGCGGTTACGAAGCCGAGGTAGAAGAACGGCATCAGGTAGCCAGCACGCATCATGTTGATAACCATCGCATAACCAACCACCACGATCATGCCACCGGCGATATTCAGACCATTGGTTACCACTTCCGGAATCGCATTCAGCATGTTCTGTACTTCGCTGGTACCAACAGACAGCGCAACGATGACGGCTGGAATAGCCACACGCATTGCTTGCAGGAACAGAGAAGAAACGTGGATCCAGGAAATCGCTGTCAGGTTGCCGTTATCTGCAGCCTTATCCGCAGCGTGCTGGAAAGCAACGGTAATAGTACGAACGATGATGGTCAGTACCTGACCTGCAGCAGCCAGAGGGATTGCCAGTGCGATACCCGCACCAATGCTCTGATGACCTGCGATAACCAGAATAGTAGAAATGATGGAAGCCAGAGCGGCGTCAGGCGCAACTGCAGCACCGATGTTCATCCAGCCCAGCGCGATCATTTCCAGCGTACCACCGATAATAATACCGGTTTTCATATCGCCAAGAACGATACCCACCAGGGTACACGCGATTAGCGGACGGTGAAACTGAAATTCATCGAGGATTGATCCCATACCTGCGATACAGGCTACGATAAATACCAGCACAATTTGAAGAGTGGTAATCTCCATTGTACTTCTCCTGTTTACGTAAGACTTAAGTGTGAAAACTGAGTGATAATCAACACAATACGTTACTTATCGATTTTGCTGATCAGATCCATCATTTTCAGTTTCGGATCGGTGGAAACCTTACGGACTTCCAGCTCAATACCGCGCGCATTCAGTTTCTTGAACGCCTCGATATCTTTTTCATCAACCGAAACCGCGTTATTCACCTGGGTTTTACCCTGACGGAATGCCATACCACCAACGTTAACAGAGGTGATTTTCACGCCGCCTTCAACGAGACGCTCTACATCTGTAGGGTTGGTAAATAACAGCATTACGCGTTCGCCAGCATATTTCGGGTTGTTGTAGACGCGAATCATTTTGGCAACATCAACTACGTGTGCTGTTACGCCCGGAGGTGCAACCTGGGTGAGCAGTGTCTTACGAACGGTATCCGCAGCCACTTCATCACTAACAACAATAATACGGGAGACATTGGTTTCTTTGGTCCAACGGGTGGCGACCTGACCGTGAATCAGACGGTCGTCGATACGCGCAAGGCCAATAACCATGTAGTCGTTTGGTCCCATTGGTTTTGCCGGAGTTGGAGCCGCTTTTGGTGCTGCGGCAACGGGTGCTGGCGCGGCTTTTTCAACCGGTTTGGCTTTCAGTGCTTTCACGCCTTCACGGCCTGTTTCTACTGCCAGCGCCACCAGTTCATCAAAGCTTGGGTCATCATCACGGGCCATTAACGTTTCCACGAGCATTGGAATGTTAACGCCTGCAATGACTTCATAATGCTCTTTGTCGACGACAATGCGGCTGGCAGCATTGAACGGGCTGCCTCCCCATGTATCAACGAGAAACAGCACGCCTTTAGTGGTGTCGAGTTTTGCCAACTGAGCGTTGTACTTTTCAATCAGCGTTTCGGCATTTTCACCTGGAACGAAATCGATCCAGCCGACGTTTTCCTGCTCGCCTAACAGCATTTCTGCCGTTTTAAGCAACTGCTCTGCAGCCCAACCATGTGTGCCTATAACAATAGCAATGGTCACTTGCTACCTCCTTTATTATCGTTAACACCTCAACGTGCCAGATGTATTTTTGAATCGTCGTCCACAATCGAATCGATTCAGATAAGGGCTACAACCAAAAACCCCTGCGTTTCGCGATTTATTTTAGATATCGAAAAAATTATTTTATGTGATGAAGATCCGTAATTTAACTTTCGATTAGCAGAAATTTCGAAAGGTAAAATATCCTTGTCACATTCGTTTGCAAAGGAAGGTAAATCTTTGCCAAATCAGATGTGTCTCTGATATGTTTAACTCCCGTTTAACAACCATGGAGTATAGGGCAGTAGCCCGCAGTATGGATCGTCACCGACGTCATTTCAGCATCAGGCCTTTTAACGCCTGCCTTTCTGGCACTCTATGCCGCACCTTTCGTTTGCATTTTGTCGTTACGCCTGCATTATTTCTGGCGTCGAATAGCTATTCCTTAAGCAGGAGCTTGTCATGGAATTCTTAATGGACCCCTCAATTTGGGCGGGGCTACTCACGCTTGTTGTTCTCGAAATTGTGCTGGGTATCGATAACCTGGTCTTCATCGCCATTCTTGCTGACAAACTGCCGCCAAAACAACGCGATAAAGCGCGTTTGCTGGGGTTATCACTGGCGCTGATTATGCGTCTGGGGCTGCTGTCGCTGATTTCATGGATGGTCACGCTGACCAAACCGCTATTTACCGTCATGGATTTCTCCTTCTCCGGACGCGACCTGATTATGTTGTTCGGGGGGATATTCTTGCTGTTCAAAGCAACAACCGAACTGCATGAACGGCTGGAAAACCGCGATCATGATTCCGGCCACGGTAAAGGCTACGCCAGTTTCTGGGTGGTCGTCACACAGATTGTCATCCTTGACGCCGTCTTCTCGTTGGATGCGGTAATTACTGCAGTAGGGATGGTTAACCATCTGCCGGTGATGATGGCGGCGGTAGTGATTGCGATGGCGGTTATGTTGCTGGCATCCAAACCGCTGACGCGATTCGTTAACCAGCACCCCACGGTGGTGGTGCTCTGTCTGAGCTTCCTGTTAATGATTGGTCTGAGTCTGGTGGCAGAAGGTTTCGGTTTCCACATTCCGAAAGGTTACCTGTATGCCGCGATTGGCTTCTCGATCATCATCGAAGTGTTTAACCAGATTGCGCGTCGCAACTTTATTCGCCACCAGTCGACTTTGCCGCTGCGAGCGCGTACTGCCGATGCCATCCTGCGTTTGATGGGCGGGAAACGTCAGGCCAATGTTCAGCACGATGCCGATAACCCGATGCCGATGCCGATCCCGGAAGGTGCATTTGCCGAAGAAGAACGTTACATGATTAACGGCGTACTGACGCTGGCGTCGCGTTCTCTGCGCGGGATCATGACGCCGCGCGGTGAAATAAGCTGGGTTGACGCTAATCTCGGGGTCGATGAAATCCGCGAGCAACTGCTCTCTTCACCGCACAGTCTGTTCCCGGTATGTCGCGGTGAACTGGATGAAATCATCGGTATTGTACGTGCTAAAGAACTGCTGGTGGCGCTGGAAGAGGGCGTTGATGTGGCGGCGATTGCTTCGGCGTCTCCGGCGATTATCGTCCCGGAAACCCTCGATCCGATCAACCTGTTGGGCGTGCTGCGTCGTGCTCGCGGGAGCTTTGTTATCGTGACCAACGAGTTTGGTGTGGTACAAGGTCTGGTCACGCCGCTGGATGTGCTGGAAGCCATTGCGGGTGAATTCCCGGACGCTGACGAAACGCCGGAAATCATTACCGATGGTGACGGCTGGCTGGTAAAAGGCGGTACAGATTTGCATGCCTTGCAGCAGGCGCTTGATGTTGAGCACCTTGCCGATGACGATGATATCGCGACGGTCGCGGGCCTCGTGATCTCGGCAAATGGTCACATTCCCCGTGTGGGCGATGTGATTGATGTAGGGCCACTGCATATCACCATCATTGAAGCCAATGATTATCGTGTTGATCTGGTTCGCATTGTTAAAGAGCAACCGGCGCACGATGAAGATGAGTAAGCGTTAACGTAACGGCATAACGGGCGTGATATGTCCATTATGCCGGGCGGGCGGCGGTTGGCTGCCCGCCAGCCATTTGGGAAAATCACGTAGCGGCATCGGCTGTGCGTACAAATACCCTTGCAAAATATGCACGCCATGACGGCGCAAATACTTCGCCTGTTCTTGTGTTTCCACACCCTCCGCCACCAGTTCAATATTCAGTCTTTGCCCCAGTGCGATGATGATATCGGTCACCGTCGAGTTAACCGCGTCAGAACCTATAGCTGCGGTAAATGACTTATCAATTTTCAGCACGTCAGGACGTAATGTTTCAAGCCAGGAAAATGAACTGTTGCCGGTGCCGAAGTCATCAATCGCCAGTTTGACGTTTTTACGATGTAGCTCGCGGGCAATCCGATAATCAACATCCAGTAAGGCATCGCGTTCGGTGATTTCGAGGATCAGTTGCTGAATCGGGTGAGCGCTAAACCAGTACTGATTGAGATCTTTTATCAGCACACCACGGCGAAAATGGCTGGGTGCGACGTTAATGCCAACATGAAACTGACTACTCATTGGGAAAACATGCCGCTGACGGATGGTTTCTGCCATCACATAGCGGGTCAGTGGCACAATTAAATGATGTTCTTCCGCGATAGGAATAAACACATCCGGTGAAATCCAGCCCTGACGTGGATTGTTCCAGCGTAGCAAAATCTCTACACCAATACATTGCTGGCTGCGCGCATTAAGCAAAGGCTGGCAGAACAATTCGAACTCATGTTGCGCCAGGCCCAGATTGATTTCACGGGAAAAACTCATCCGGTAAGCGGTCGCCAGCCAGGCGATATAGCCCACAAGTAAACTTAGCAGCACCGCCAGCGGTAATTGTGTTGGAAGATAGTGCCATGCCAGCGCCGTAGCCCCCGGACCATTAACGTTAATGGTAAAAGGAAAGCGTTGCGAAGAAACATGATAGTTTTCATTGTCTTCAGGTTGCGGAAGGGAATCTACCAGCCCATTACCATAGAGCAAATGCCGATCGTCCACCGTCAGGCTGGCGCTACTGATTTGCGGCAGTTGTGGCTCAAGCAGCATTGCCGCCAGTAAGTCGATGTTGATCATCTCCATGACCCCAGCATTGCTACTGCCCGCTGCAGGCGTCCATTGAATCAAAACCGGACTGCCTTTAATCAGGGCATGGTCGGTCGTCAGTCGTAAAAGTGGTTGCGGTGCAGGAAGTTCAGCCAGAATGTCCACGACGGGCACATTGCGATAACCAAAAATGCTGGAGCAATAAAGTGTGCCGTCTTGCACCAGGCCAATGGATCGCACAGTTTGGAGTTTTGCCGCCTGTTTACGTAATGGCAAATGGGCGACAGAGCAGGGCAGACCAATTAGCGGAAGTAAGACTTCGCTACCTGCCTGTAGGGGAAGCAGTACTTTATCTAATTCCTCTACAGCGTGATTGGCGAATTGTACTACCCGTTGTTGATTTAAGTTACGCTGTGAAATAAATCGCACGCTCAGGGTCGAAGCGAGCGTAACGAGTGCGCAAATCGTACAAACAATCATTCGATTACGGCGATAGGTTTTAATGATCCGTTGTGCTTTTTGCATGCGGGCCACCCTGTAAGCGTATGGCGACAAACGCCTGACGCAACAGTGGAAGTGTAGTGGGGAAAATTACAGCAGACGAGAAAGCAGGGATAAATTCGCCCATCCGTTGCAGATGGGCGAGGATAAAGTATTAGTCACACTGGACTTTAATTGCCAGACCACCACGAGACGTTTCGCGGTACTTGGCGTTCATGTCTTTACCGGTTTCGTACATCGTTTCGATGACTTTATCCAGCGAGACGCGCGGCGCACTGGTGCGACGCAGGGCCATCCGCGCGGCGTTAATCGCCTTGACTGACGCAATGGCGTTACGTTCAATGCACGGCACCTGAACTTGCCCTGCAACAGGGTCACAGGTCAGACCGAGGTTGTGCTCCATGCCAATTTCCGCTGCCACACAAACCTGTTCCGGGCTACCGCCCAACAGCTCGGCAAGGCCCGCAGCAGCCATTGAACAGGCAACACCCACTTCGCCCTGGCAACCGACTTCCGCACCGGAAATAGAGGCGTTCATTTTATACAGTGCACCAATCGCGCCCGCAGCCATAAAGTAACGGGTATAGATGTCCGGGCTAACCGATTCAATAAAGTGGTCATAATAAGCCAGCACTGCCGGAACAATGCCACAAGCACCGTTGGTTGGCGCAGTTACCACACGACCACCGGCGGCGTTTTCTTCGTTAACTGCCAGCGCAAACATGTTTACCCAGTCAATGACATTCATCGGATCGTTAGACAGTTTATCGCTGGAAACCAGCATCCGGCGCAGGGCCGACGCACGACGCGGCACGCGCAGCGGGCCTGGCAGTACGCCTTCGGTGTTCATCCCGCGATCGATACATGCCTGCATGGTTTGCCAGACATGCGCGAAATACTCGTCGATCTCTTTCTTGCTGTGCAGCGCCAGTTCGTTCTGCATAGCGAGACCAGACAGCGAATAGCCGGTTTCATTACAGTACGCGAGCAGTTCGGTGGCAGATTTGAACGGATACGGCACGCTCACTTCGTTGGCGGCATCCTGACCAAAGTGTTCTTCATCGACGATAAAACCGCCGCCGATGGAATAATAAGTTTTGCTGTAGACGACTTCATCGCCGTTATAGGCGTGGATTTGCATACCGTTTTCATGCAGCGGCAGGTTGCCGTTATGAAAACGCATCCCGTTGTCGCGCGGGAAATCCACTTCATGCCGTCCCTGTGCCAGCAGCAGACGTTCGCGCTCTTCTACGTCGCGAATAAAACCGGGAATACTGTCGATATCCACGGTGGCAGGTTCGTTACCTGCAAGACCCATAATAATGGCGATATCGGTGTGGTGGCCTTTACCCGTCAGCGACAGTGAACCATAAACGTCCACGGCAACGCGAGTAACGCTATCCAGTAAGCCTTTTTCGACCAGATCATCGACGAACTGTTTACCCGCCTTCATAGGCCCTACGGTATGGGAAGATGAGGGACCAATCCCCACCTTAAACATGTCGAATAGACTAATCACGATAATACTCCTGACAAGGTGACTGGACTTCCAGTAACGAACGAATAACAGCGCATAGTGTAAGAGGGAACGCGGCGACTGGCTTAACTATTCACATGAATTAAACTAATCAAAAACCGCGATTTAACTAATATTGCGATGATTGTCTCAAGTAGTGTTTTGTAGATGTAAAGATAAGTATAGTCAGGGTTTCACACCAATTTGCAGCGCCAGCTCACGAATTATGCCTGCGGTCATTCCCCATACAAAATACTGTTCATACCAGGACAGCCATACCCGATGTGAATCGCCACGGCGGTAGATATCTAAAGGGTGATAACGACCCAGATGTAATGCCTGGGCGAGCGGCATTTCAAACACAGCGGAGACTTCATCTTCACTGGCGCGATACGGTAGATCGGGCGGGATAATGCCGACCACCGGGGTTACCTGGTAGCCAGTTACGCTATCGACGGGCGGCAGCACGCCGATAACTTCAACGGCGGAAGGCGGTATAGCGACCTCTTCTTCAGCTTCGCGCAGCGCGGCGGCGATAACTGACGCGTCCGTGTCATCGACTGCACCTCCAGGGAATGCCACTTGTCCGGCGTGTTTACGCAGATGAATCGAACGCTGAGTCAGCAACAACCCCGGTTGCGGTCGACGGACGATGGGGATTAACACGGCAGCCTGACGATGATTTAGGGTTTCCCGGTTAATTTGCGGGCGCAAAAGTTGAAAACGCGATAAAAAATCATCAAGCGTCAGGCTACGGTATTCCACGTCTTACTTCTCCAGTTGGCGTAATATCTTATTAACTTTATCAAAAGTTTCCTGATATTCCGCTTCTTCCTGGCTATCGGCGACAATTCCACCGCCCGCAGAGCAGTATATTTGTCCGTTAATGGCAGTCAGCGTGCGGATAGTAATGCTGGTATCCATGTTGCCGCAAAAGCTCAAATAGCCAATGCTGCCGCACCAGGCATTGCGTCGCTGCGGTTCCAGTTCGTCGATAATTTCCATAGCCCGTACTTTCGGTGCTCCAGTTATTGAGCCACCAGGAAAAGCTGCGCGCAGCAGATCGCTGGTGTGTAACTGTTCTGGTAGTTGCGCCGTTATGGTGCTGACCAGATGATGCACGGCAGGGAAGGGTTCCACCACGAACAGCTCTGGTACTTTTACCGAACCTGCTAGGGCAACACGACCGATATCATTACGCATTAAATCGACAATCATCAGATTTTCGGCACGATCTTTCGCTGAGTTCGCCAGTTTTTCTGCTTGTTTGCTATCTTCCTGAGGATCGGGCAGGCGTGGTAGCGTGCCTTTAATCGGGCGGGTCTGGATTTCACTATTATCACAAAGAATAAACCGCTCTGGCGAAAGGCTTAAAATCGCGCCCTGTTCAAGACGTAAAAAAGCGCTAAATGGCGCGCGGTTGGCCTGATTAAGCTGAAGGAATGCCTGCCATTCATCGCCAGAATAGGTCGCATGGAAACGCTGGGCGAGATTCACCTGATAGCAATCACCGCTGTGCAGATATTCCTGTACCCGGCGAAATTTTTCGCCGTACAGCTCACGGGTCATATTGGATTGCCAGTCGGAAGTGAGCGTGAAATCTTCCTGCGGCGAGAATTGCTGGCTTTCCAGCCAGGCCCGACGGGCATTGACATCATTATGACTCAGCAAAGAAACTGTTTGACGCTGGTGGTCGACAATGAGTGCCCAGTCGTAGATACCCACAGCCATATCCGGCAGAACGATATCTTGCTGCGCAATTTCTGGCAGTGACTCAAAACGGCGGCCCAGATCGTAGCCAAACAACCCCAGCGCGCCGCCCTGAAATGGCAAATCTTCGTTATGCGCTGGGCGAATGTCTGCGCGATCCAGCACCTGCTGGAGCACCTGTAGCGGGTCATCAGTGGTCGTTGTGCGTTTTTCGCTTTCACTAACAACGGTTTCTTTACCGAAAGTGGTTAAAGTGCAAATCGGCTCGGCGACCACAATATCAAAGCGACTATGCGGATGATCGGCATAACCGGAGTGCAAAAGCATCGCCCACGGCTGGTGGCTTAAGCGGGAGAAATAAAATTCAGCGGCGTCCTGACGCCAGGGTAAAGTAATCACAGCGGGAGATAACGTCTTCATCAGTCCTGACTCTACTGGCTATGTGCTGGGTAGCATGAAATAATTAGCGCCAACAATTTAGCAGGAGTTAACAATGTTTGCAGGTTTACCTTCACTCACCCATGAACAGCAGCAAAAAGCCGTCGAGCGGATCCAGGAACTGATGGCACAAGGGATGAGCAGCGGCCAGGCAATCGCGTTGGTGGCAGAAGAGCTGCGTGCCAACCATTCCGGTGAGCGGATTGTGGCGCGATTTGAGGATGAAGACGAGTAACACAAAATGATCCGTATCGATTTCGTCACGGATGACGCCCTGTATCTTGATACGGATAGCCTCATCGGCTGGGATTTTTCCGGCATGAACTTACATCGTGCCATTTTTGACGGTATGTGCCTGGACGGCGCGCGGTTTAATCATGCGCATCTGCGTAATATCAGTTTTATCAACGCGTCCCTGATTGGGGCCGACCTCTCGTCCAGCGCACTGATGTGTGCCTGGTTAAACAGCGCCGATCTGACCAATTGTAATTTTGCTCAGTCACGACCCATTGATGCTGATTTTAGGCATGCACGACTTTGTGGGGCAGATTTTACCGACACCGATTTAAGAGGTGCTAATTTTTCATCGACACATCTTCAGAATGTTTGTTTTAACGGGGCGCATTATGACAAACGAACTGTCTGGCCCGCAGAGTTTTATCCAAGGATTAACGGGGCTGTGTTGGTTGATTGAATTTGGCGGGGTTTATGATGGCAAGAAAAAGACGCTTTTATGTGGTCAACAAAAGCGCCCTGGTCAATTTTTGCTGATAGAGAATTAACTCAAACCAGTGCTTTGAGTTCTTCCTGCATGTACGACGAAAAGTATTCTGGGTTTTTAATCACAATACGTTCACCAGACTCCATTTTTTTTGCCCATCCCACCATTTTTTCCGTGAATCCAGGATTCCAGCCTTCCTGATCGGCTCGCGCAGTAATATCGGCGGAACTGGCGGGTACACCCAGGTCATGCAAATATTTAAATATTCCCTTCGCCGTACTTTCATTCATAGAACTTGGTGTTGATGCTGATACATCCATGGCACCAATAAAATCCAGAGCTTTATCTATTACTGCAGGCATATTCTTTTCCTTAAAATTAACCATGTGAACAATAAGGCTATATATGACCTTAAATTGCGTCCAATATCAAAGGGATTATAACGATATCTCATTAGTTAACCTATTGACATTCAGGTGTTTTAAAGGTAGCAGGTCATAGTCTGTTATGTAGTGATGTACCGCAAATTAACTGTAAGTAGAAACGCTTCAGCCCAGGTTTTCAAGCAAGAAAGATAGCAAGAAGAAAACCAAAGTAGGCTAATCAGGGAGTTAGCATAATAATTTGATTTTGCTGATTAATATCAATTGTGTATAAATAACAACGAATCGATAAAAATGAAGAATAAATGACCTGAAGGGGTATTACACATCTAAAACACTGACCGTTTTATTCAAAGTCGGCCAGTGTTTTCGATAAATTATTGTGCGACTTTTGCCGTGACAGAATTCTTTTTCTGAAATTAAACCGCCGCGATAATCTTAATTTCAACCTTGTACTTCGGGTTCATCAAACCCGCTTGTACCGTGCAGCGCACCGGCGCATGACCCGCGACAACCCAGGCATCCCACGCTTTATTCATCGCCGCGAAGTCGTTTTTATCAGCCAGGAAAATGGTGGCATCCAGAATGCTCGATTTATTGCTGCCCTGTTTTTCCAGCACGGCGTCAATCTGCGCCAGCGTGTTGGCGGTTTGCTCAAAGGCATTGGCGTCGAGGTTTTCCGGTACACCAGTGTAGTAGAGCGTGTTGTTGTGGATTACTACATCAGACCAGCGGGCTTCAGCATCGATACGAACGATAGTCATCATTTTGTCCTCATTATCCTTCCATTTTCGTGCTGCAAAGACTGCCACAATGTGAGGTCGCCGTCACCACTTCAACTGGCGAAAGCGCCCTCATCCTGACATAATCCCTGTTCAAATCAACAGGGGGTAGTGTGACGGACGATTTTGCACCAGACGGTCAGCTGGCGAAAGCGATACCAGGCTTTAAGCCGCGAGAACCACAGCGACAGATGGCGGTAGCCGTCACCCAGGCGATAGAAAAAGGCCAGCCGCTGGTGGTGGAAGCAGGAACCGGTACGGGCAAAACCTACGCTTACCTGGCCCCTGCGCTGCGGGCGAAAAAGAAAGTCATTATCTCGACCGGCTCAAAAGCGTTGCAGGATCAGCTCTACAGCCGCGATTTGCCAACGGTTTCAAAGGCGTTGAAATATACGGGCAACGTGGCGTTGCTGAAAGGGCGCTCTAACTACCTCTGCCTCGAACGTCTCGAACAGCAGGCGCTGGCGGGTGGCGATCTACCGGTACAAATTTTAAGCGATGTGATCCTGCTGCGCTCCTGGTCTAATCAAACAGTCGATGGTGATATCAGCACCTGCGTCAGCGTGGCGGAAGATTCACAGGCGTGGCCGCTGGTCACCAGCACCAACGACAACTGCCTTGGCAGCGACTGCCCGATGTATAAAGATTGCTTTGTGGTCAAAGCACGCAAAAAAGCGATGGACGCCGATGTGGTGGTGGTAAACCATCATCTCTTTCTGGCGGATATGGTGGTGAAAGAGAGTGGATTTGGCGAACTGATCCCGGAAGCTGACGTGATGATCTTCGACGAAGCCCACCAACTGCCTGACATTGCCAGCCAGTATTTTGGTCAGTCACTCTCCAGTCGACAACTGCTCGACCTGGCAAAAGACATCACCATCGCCTACCGCACCGAATTAAAAGACACCCAGCAGTTACAAAAGTGCGCCGACCGCCTTGCCCAGAGCGCGCAGGATTTTCGCCTGCAACTCGGTGAGCCGGGCTATCGCGGCAACCTGCGCGAGCTGTTAGCTAATCCGCAAATTCAGCGGGCATTTTTACTGCTCGATGACACCCTGGAACTTTGTTATGACGTGGCGAAACTGTCGCTGGGGCGTTCCGCCTTGCTGGATGCGGCATTTGAACGCGCCACGTTGTATCGTACGCGGCTGAAACGGCTAAAAGAGATCAATCAGCCGGGCTACAGCTACTGGTACGAATGCACTTCGCGCCATTTTACTCTGGCACTCACGCCGCTCAGCGTGGCGGATAAATTCAAAGAATTAATGGCGCAAAAACCAGGTAGCTGGATCTTCACCTCAGCAACGCTGTCGGTGAACGACGATCTGCATCATTTCACCTCGCGGCTTGGGATAGAACAGGCGGAGTCGTTGCTGTTACCCAGCCCGTTTGATTACAGCCGCCAGGCGTTACTCTGTGTGCCGCGCAACCTGCCGCAAACCAATCAACCGGGCTCCGCACGGCAACTGGCGGCAATGTTGCGACCGATCATCGAAGCTAACAACGGTCGTTGTTTTATGCTTTGTACCTCGCACGCCATGATGCGCGATCTGGCCGAGCAGTTCCGCGCTACCATGACGCTTCCCGTGTTGTTGCAGGGGGAAACCAGCAAAGGCCAACTGCTACAGCAGTTTGTCAGCGCCGGTAACGCGCTGCTTGTGGCGACCAGCAGTTTCTGGGAGGGGGTGGACGTGCGTGGCGATACATTGTCACTGGTGATTATCGACAAGTTGCCGTTTACCTCCCCGGATGACCCGTTGTTAAAAGCGCGCATGGAAGATTGCCGTTTGCGCGGTGGTGACCCGTTCGATGAAGTACAACTGCCGGATGCGGTCATTACTCTCAAGCAGGGAGTAGGGCGACTGATTCGCGACGCCGACGATCGAGGGGTTTTGGTGATTTGCGACAATCGGCTGGTGATGCGCCCTTACGGCGCGACGTTTCTCGCCAGTCTGCCGCCAGCGCCGCGCACCCGTGACATTGCCCGTGCGGTTCGTTTCCTTGCGATACCATCCTCCAGGTAATTTGTGATGGAGTATGGTATGATGCGCGCCTTTTTATTGATCTAAGCACGAAGACCCATGCGAATTCTGGCTATCGATACCGCGACAGAGGCCTGCTCTGTCGCCCTGTGGAACGACGGTACTGTCAACGCTCATTTTGAGCTTTGCCCTCGTGAACATACTCAACGAATCTTACCGATGGTGCAGGATATCCTGACCACCAGCGGAACTTCCCTGACTGATATTAACGCTCTGGCTTACGGGCGCGGCCCCGGTAGCTTTACCGGCGTGCGCATTGGTATTGGTATTGCGCAGGGGCTGGCGCTTGGCGCGGATCTGCCGATGATTGGCGTTTCCACGCTCATGACCATGGCGCAAGGGGCGTGGCGCAAAAACGGCGCAACCCGCGTGCTGGCAGCCATTGACGCGCGAATGGGGGAAGTTTACTGGGCCGAATATCAGCGCGATGAAAACGGCGTCTGGCACGGCGAAGAAACAGAAGCCGTACTGAAACCAGAACTCGTTCATGAACGGTTGCAACAGCTTTCCGGCGAATGGGTAACCGTGGGTACGGGCTGGCAAGCCTGGCCGGATCTCGGTAAAGAGAGCGGGTTGGCCCTGCGCGATGGCGATGTGTTACTGCCCGCTGCAGAAGATATGCTGCCGATTGCTTGTCAGATGTTTGCCGAGGGAAAAACCGTCGCGGTAGAACATGCCGAACCGGTTTATTTACGTAACAACGTCGCGTGGAAGAAACTTCCTGGCAAAGAATGAATCTTAAGAGTATGCCCTGAGAAAAAAGGAGTCGCATCATGGCGGTTCAAAAGAATGTTATCAAAGGCATACTAGCAGGTACGTTTGCGCTAATGCTCAGCGGTTGTGTTACTGTGCCGGACGCCATTAAAGGCAGCAGTCCCACGCCGCAACAAGATTTAGTTCGGGTGATGAGTGCGCCGCAGCTGTACGTTGGTCAGGAGGCACGCTTTGGTGGCAAAGTGGTTGCGGTACAAAACCAGCAAGGGAAAACCCGCCTGGAAATTGCTACCGTACCGCTCGACAGCGGAGCCAGACCAACTTTGGGAGAACCTTCACGCGGGCGCATTTATGCCGATGTGAACGGTTTTCTTGATCCGGTGGATTTCCGTGGACAACTGGTTACGGTAGTCGGGCCAATCACCAGTGCGGTTGACGGCAAAATCGGCAACACGCCCTATAAATTTATGGTGATGCAGGTAACGGGTTACAAACGTTGGCATTTAACCCAGCAGGTGATTATGCCGCCTCAGCCGATTGATCCATGGTTTTATGGCGGTCGTGGCTGGCCCTATGGCTACGGTGGATGGGGCTGGTATAATCCCGGCCCCGCGAGAGTACAAACTGTTGTAACTGAATAATTGCTTGTTTTTAAAGAAAAAGAAACAGCGGCTGGTCCGCTGTTTCTGCATTCTTACGGTAAAGATAAAAATAAATAGTGACGCGCTTCGCAACCTTTTCGTTGGGTAATTATCAAGCTGGTATGATGAGTTAATATTATGTTAACGGCATGTATATCATTTGGGGTTGCGATGACGACGAACACGCATTTTAGAGGTGAAGAATTGAAGAAGGTTTGGCTTAACCGTTATCCCGCGGACGTTCCGACGGAGATCAACCCTGACCGTTATCAATCTCTGGTAGATATGTTTGAGCAGTCGGTCGCGCGCTACGCCGATCAACCCGCGTTTGTGAATATGGGGGAGGTGATGACCTTCCGCAAACTGGAAGAACGCAGTCGCGCGTTTGCCGCTTATTTGCAACAAGGGTTGGGACTGAAGAAAGGCGATCGCGTTGCGTTGATGATGCCTAACTTATTGCAATATCCGGTGGCGCTGTTTGGCATTTTGCGTGCCGGGATGATTGTCGTAAACGTTAACCCGTTGTATACCCCGCGTGAACTTGAGCATCAGCTTAACGATAGCGGCGCATCGGCGATTGTTATCGTGTCTAACTTTGCCCACACTCTGGAAAAAGTGGTTGATAAAACCGCCGTTCAGCACGTAATTCTGACCCGTATGGGCGATCAGCTATCCACGGCAAAAGGCACGGTAGTCAACTTCGTTGTTAAATACATCAAGCGTCTGGTGCCGAAATACCATCTGCCAGATGCCATCTCATTTCGCAGCGCACTGCATAACGGCTACCGGATGCAGTACGTCAAACCCGAACTGGTGCCGGAAGATTTAGCTTTCCTGCAATATACCGGCGGTACCACTGGTGTGGCGAAAGGCGCGATGCTGACTCACCGCAATATGCTGGCGAATTTGGAACAAGTTAACGCGACTTACGGGCCGCTGTTGCATCCGGGCAAAGAGCTGGTGGTGACGGCACTGCCGCTGTATCACATTTTTGCGCTGACCATTAACTGCCTGCTGTTTATTGAACTGGGTGGGCAGAACTTGCTTATCACTAACCCGCGCGATATTCCGGGGTTGGTAAAAGAGTTAGCGAAATATCCGTTTACCGCGATAACCGGCGTTAACACCTTGTTCAATGCGTTGCTGAACAATAAAGAGTTCCAGCAGCTGGATTTCTCCAGTCTGCATCTTTCTGCAGGCGGTGGTATGCCTGTTCAACAAGTGGTGGCAGAACGTTGGGTGAAACTGACAGGACAGTATCTGCTGGAAGGTTATGGCCTGACCGAGTGTGCGCCGCTGGTCAGCGTTAACCCGTATGATATTGATTATCATAGTGGTAGCATCGGTTTGCCGGTGCCGTCGACGGAAGCCAAACTGGTGGATGATGATGATAACGAAGTACCACCGGGTCAACCGGGTGAGCTTTGTGTCAAAGGACCGCAGGTGATGCTGGGTTACTGGCAGCGTCCGGATGCTACCGATGAAATCATCAAAAATGGCTGGTTACACACCGGCGATATCGCGGTGATGGATGAAGAAGGATTCCTGCGCATTGTCGATCGCAAAAAAGACATGATTCTGGTTTCCGGTTTTAACGTCTATCCCAACGAGATTGAAGATGTCGTCATGCAGCATCCTGGCGTACAGGAAGTCGCGGCTGTTGGCGTACCTTCCGGCTCAAGTGGTGAAGCGGTGAAAATCTTCGTTGTGAAAAAAGATCCATCGCTTACCGAAGAGTCACTGGTGACTTTTTGCCGCCGTCAGCTCACGGGCTACAAAGTACCGAAGCTGGTGGAGTTTCGTGATGAGTTACCGAAATCTAACGTCGGAAAAATTTTGCGACGAGAATTACGTGACGAAGCGCGCGGCAAAGTGGACAATAAAGCCTGAGCGTTAAGTCAGTCGTCAGACGCCGGTTAATCCGGCGTTTTTTTTGACGCCCACTAAAGAGAATACAATTTGAATTACCAAATGATTACCACGGACGATGCGCTGGCTTCTTTGTGTGAAGCCGTCCGTGCCTTTCCGGCGATAGCCCTGGATACTGAATTTGTTCGTACGCGCACCTATTACCCGCAACTGGGTCTAATTCAACTTTTTGATGGTGAGCATCTGGCGCTAATTGATCCTCTCGGGATCTCCGACTGGTCACCGCTGAAAGCGATACTGCGCGATCAGTCCATCACAAAATTTCTCCATGCGGGCAGTGAAGATCTGGAAGTGTTCCTCAATGTCTTTGGCGAATTACCACAACCCTTGATTGACACGCAAATCCTTGCTGCCTTCTGCGGACGCCCGATGTCATGGGGTTTTGCTTCCATGGTTGAAGAGTATTCCGGCGTTACGCTGGACAAGAGTGAATCGCGCACCGACTGGCTGGCCAGACCGCTGACCGAACGTCAGTGTGAATACGCAGCGGCGGATGTCTGGTATCTGTTACCGATCACCGCAAAGCTTATGGTAGAAACGGAGGCC
Organism: Escherichia sp. MOD1-EC5990; assembly: GCF_002965285.1. Taxonomy (NCBI): domain Bacteria; kingdom Pseudomonadati; phylum Pseudomonadota; class Gammaproteobacteria; order Enterobacterales; family Enterobacteriaceae; genus Escherichia; species Escherichia sp. MOD1-EC5990. Next base: position 124,921 of record NZ_PTRV01000006.1, read on the forward strand.
TCCGGCTGGCTACCTGCGGCGCTGGATGAATGCCGCCTGATGCAAATGCGTCGTCAGGAAGTCGTTGCACCGGAAGATGCATGGCGTGATATCACCAATGCCTGGCAGTTACGCACACGCCAACTGGCCTGTCTGCAACTGTTAGCCGACTGGCGACTGCGTAAGGCGCGGGAGCGCGATCTGGCGGTGAACTTTGTCGTGCGTGAAGAGCATTTGTGGTCGGTAGCGCGTTATATGCCGGGAAGTTTAGGCGAACTGGACAGCCTGGGCTTATCCGGTAGCGAAATCCGCTTCCACGGTAAAACGCTGCTGGCGCTGGTGGAAAAAGCGCAGGCATTGCCGGAAGAGGCCTTACCGCAGCCGATGCTTAACCTGATGGATATGCCGGGTTATCGCAAAGCGTTTAAAGCCATTAAGTCGCTGATTACTGACGTGAGCGAAACGCACAAGATCAGCGCTGAATTGCTGGCATCGCGTCGGCAAATCAACCAGCTGCTGAACTGGCACTGGAAACTGAAACCGCAGAACAATTTGCCGGAGCTGATTTCCGGCTGGCGTGGTGAGCTGATGGCGGAAGCATTACACAATTTATTGCAGGAATATCCACAGTAAAATCTTCCGAAGCCGGACTGGGCGCGCTCAGCGCCACATCCGGCTTCGGCAAACTACAAATCCAACACCAGGCGTTTACCCTTCGCGCGTGAACAACAGATCAACATACTTTGCTGGCTGGCACGCTCTTCATCGCTAAAATACTGATCCCGATGGTCAGCTTCACCTTCCAGTATTGCCGTTTCGCAGGTTCCGCATACCCCTTCACGACATAAACATTCCACTTTCGCTGCTTTACTATTTTCAATAACCTGCAAAATAGTCATCTCTTCCGGCACCACAAACTCTTTTCCGGAACGGGCAAGCACCAGCGTAAATGCATCGCCGGTTTTGTCTTCGATAGCAAATTGCTCAAAGTGTAGCGTATCGGTGGCGATGTCCAGACGCGCAGCTTCACTTCTTACCGCCTCATTTAGCGCCTCGGGGCCACAGGTATAAACATGTGTGCCAGGTTCGATATCCGCCAATAATCGCGCTAATTCCAGTCGTGTTCCGGTTGATGAATGATGCAAATGGACTTTCTCGGCCTGCGGATGCTGGACTAGCTCATCACGAAATGCGCAACTTTCTGGATTTCGCGAGCAGTAATGTAACTGCCAGTCGATGTCGCTGTATTGCAACTCTGCCATGTGCGACAGGAAAGGGGTGATACCAATACCGCCCGCGATAAACAGATGCTTTCTGGCCGAGGGAATTAGCGCAAACAGATTATTAGGCGTCGAAATGGTCAACCGATCGCCTGCTTTCACCTGCTGATGCAAAAAGCGCGAACCACCGCGCGAGTTTTCTTCCAGCCGAACGGCAATCTGATAACTAGAGGTGTCATGCGGCGAGCTCAGGAGTGAATACGCATTGCTGTACTGGTTATCACCATCGCTCATCTGCACAATGATGTGACTTCCTCCAGTAAACGCAGGTAATGGTTTGCCATCGGTTGCCACCAGCGTGAAGCGTTTCACCTGTTCGGTAAGCGGTTCAACCTGGCTCACCTGTACTTCAAACATTTGATAGTCTGACATTGCTGTACTCCATCAAAAATCAGCCCAGCGGCGGAAAATACCGCCGCCGATGTCATTAGTCCTTAAACACCTGCGCCAGCAGATTATGGAAATGGGCGATACCATGTTCGGAAATTCCGCTACCGCTACTGTCAGCCATGATGCGCCCCTGACCACGATAGCCACGCGATTTCAGCCCTTTCTGTACGCTTTCAACCAGACGTAAATCTTCCGGACGGAACACGTCGCGATACCACTCAATCAGTGATTTTTGCTCGTCGGTTAACTCTTCATTGGTGAAGTAAATATCGTAGTTTTGCAGGGTAGTTTCAGAATCCACCGGGAATTCATAAATGACCGTCATCATGCCTTTGATCGGGGTGACGTTCAGCATCGTGCACGGCCACAGCCAGAAACCATGGAATGCCGCATCCGTGCCCTCTTCGAATTTGAAAGACTGTTCGGACGGTTTGGCGAAACCGTACTGTAGCGTCCAGTTACCGTGCATGGTGTGCCAGTAACGATCAACCTGAACGGAGTCGGAGAAACCTGGATGCGCCGGACCACAGTGATAGCACTCGAGATAGTTATCGACAATGTTCTTCCAGTTGGCAGGCGTGCGGGTGGTAAAGCGAGCCGCCAGTTTCAGGTTGTGGACTTCCGGGCAGGCTTCCAGCACTTTCGCCCCCAGACCGGGTAACTGATCTTCTACGCTGGTGGCGTTGGGGTCCATGTTGATGAAGACGAATCCGGCATATTCTTCCAGACGTACTGGAACCAGTTGCGCTTTGTCGCTATCGAAATTGGCGACGTTTTCGCAGTTACGCGCATGGGCCAGGTTGCCATCGAGTTTGAATGCCCAGGCGTGATACGGGCAGGTAATCACATTTTTCGCTTTCCCTTCGCCGCTCAATAACTGATGACCACGGTGCGGGCAAACGTTATAGAACGCGCGCAAAACCTTATCACGACCGCGTACCAGCACGATGCTTTCGCCAATGATCTCACGCGTCACATAATCATTGGCATTCGCCAGTTCGCTGCTGTGAGCGACGCAAATCCAGCTTTTGGCGAAGACGTTCTCTTTTTCGTGTTCAAACGCGTTCTGATCGGTATAAAAACGGGCAGGAATGGTCCACGCCTCTTGTGGGTTAGCGCAAAAATTTTCGGGTAGTACAAAGTCAGGGCTCAGATTGCTCATAGGGATACCTTTATCGTTAGGATGATGGCGTTCAGTTGTCGCCTTTGAATACGGTTCCAGCAGGAAGCACTGGCGCTTTTCCCGGGGCTTCAACCGGTGTCTGCGGGAGATAATGTTCAACTTGATGAGCCGGAATGTCGGCGTAATCCTGTTTCAGCCAGCGAACAAATCCGCCGACTTTCACCAGTAAAATGGCGAGGAAGGGAAGGGCAGTGAGGACGACGGTAGTTTTCATTGTTTCCAGCGAAGCACCGGTAAACAAGATGGAAAGCGGGATCAGAGTGATCACTACGCACCAGAACAGACGCAGCCCACGGTCAGGATCGTCACCTTCCTGGAGATTACGCGTGCTGGTCGCCGCCATGGTGTAAGCCACCGCATCCATATGCGAGGCGAGGAAGATAATCATCACGCCCAGATAGGCCGCGAGGAACAATTTACCGGCTGGTAGAGACATCAGAACTTGCTGCACAGCTGTTTCGCCGCCCAGTGTTTCCAGCACCTGTGGGACGTTGATTACGCCATTGATAAACTGATGAATGGCATAGCTTTCCATTACGCCGAAGAAGAACCAGCAACCGACGGTGCTGCCGAGGATCAGTCCCCAGATAACTTCTTTAATCTTACGACCGCGCGAAACTCGGGTGACAAACATTGCTACGCCAGGGGTGTATGAGATCCACCACAGCCAGTAGAAAACGGTCCAGTTGCGGGTAAATGAACCATCGCCAAGCGGATCGGTGAATAAGCTCATTTGCAGGAAGTTTTGCGTGGTCAGGCCGATGGCATTGATGATGCTGTTGGTAATAAATTCGGTTGGACCGACAATCAGCACCAGTAATGGCAGCAGGAACGCGCCCCAGCCAACCATTTTGCTTAGACGTTGCAAACCGTTGTTGATACCAATCCACGAGCTTAGGCAAAAAATGCCGCCGGAAAGCAGGATCACAAATGCCTGTACGGTAAAGTTATCGGGTAAACCGGTCAGCGCGGAAAGCCCACGGGTAAAGGTTGCTGCGGTGACAACAAGGGAAATGGTCAGTGCGCCGACAGTGGCGATCAGGAACATCAAATCGACCAGTTTCCCCCACGGGCCTTGCGGGCGAACGCCGGTAATAGCAGCAATAATGCCGGAAAGGCTCAGCCCTTTATTTTTCCGCACATGAAAGTGATAAGCCATGATTAATGAGGCCAGCGTATAAGTTGCCCAGGCGCTGATGCCCCAGTGGAAGAAGGAGTAGGGAACGCTAAATTCGAGTGCCTGTTGTGAACGCGGTGCGATATTTAATCCAGGCGTTTGATAATAATAGGCCCATTCAGCAACCCCCCAATAAAGCGTAGAAGAACCTAAACCTGCACAAATAAACATAAACAGCCAGGAGAGCGTGCTGTATTCCGGTTTTCCTTCGCCAAGACGAATATTGCCGTATTTACTGGTGGCTAAATAAATCACCAGTCCCATTGCCAGCAAAACCAATACCTGTACGGCGGAACCTAACGTACGCGTAACAAAAGTGTATATTGCGTTGGCCGCGTCGGCCGATTGTTGTGGGAAAAGGCTTAATGCAGCTGCGATGAAAAGAATGGCCACCAGGCTGATGCTTATCAACGGCACATCTTTTTTCTTAACATTGCTCATCATGAGTCATCTCCTGGGCATAAAAGCCCGTCTCTGGCTTTTGCCAGTTGTAATTATTTGCAGGATATGAGTTGTATGTTGTGTTTAACAAATTGATTATTTACATGTTACATAAATTAAACAATTAAGAATACGGAAAGCCATAAAACACGAAACGGAAACAATAAAAGGTGAAATGACGCAGGTTATTTACTGCAAAGAACGAATAAAAAAACCGCGTCAGTGACGCGGTTCAAATAAACTGGTTTGACCTTAACGCAAAATAATTTTGCAAATCGCGTCGGCAACCTGTGGCGTGGTGGCATTGCCTTTCATATCAGGTGTTTTCGGCCCGTGAGCAATCACTTCTTCAATCGCGGCCAGAATACCGTTATGCGCTTGCTGGAAACGCTCATCGCCATTGCCGAGAAAATCGAGCATCATTGCACCGGCCCAAATTGTGGCGATAGGGTTAGCAATATTTTTCCCGTAGATATCCGGCGCGGAACCGTGGACTGGCTCGAAGAGCGACGGGAAAGTGCGTTCTGGATTCAGGTTGGCGGATGGGGCAATGCCGATGGTGCCGGTGCAGGCCGGGCCAAGATCGGAAAGAATATCGCCAAACAAATTAGACGCCACCACCACATCGAAGCGTTCCGGCTGCATCACAAAACGTGCGCAGAGAATATCAATATGCTGCTTGTCCCAGCGGATCTCCGGGTAATTCTCAGCCATTGCTTCCACTCGCTCATCCCAGTACGGCATGCTGATGGCTAAACCGTTCGATTTAGTGGCAGAAGTTAGCGTCTTACGTGGGCGGCTTTGCGCAAGTTCAAAGGCATAGCGCAAAATACGATCGACACCACGACGAGTAAATACCGATTCCTGAATGACGACTTCATGCTCTGTACCTTCATTCACTCTACCGCCGAGCGAGGAATATTCGCCTTCGGTGTTTTCCCTGACCACGTAAAAATCGATGTCGCCAGGCTGTTTTCCCGCCAGCGGGCAGGGAACGCCAGGAAAGAGACGAACCGGGCGCAGGTTGACGTACTGGTCGAACTCACGACGAAATTTCAGCAGCGAACCCCACAACGAAATATGGTCCGGAACGGTATCCGGCCAGCCGACGGCACCAAAATAGATGGCGTCGAAACGGCTAAGTTGCTCATGCCAGTCGTCCGGCATCATTTTACCGTGATGGCTGTAATACTCGCAGCTCGCCCACTCCATTTGCTCAAAACTCAAGGCGAAGCCCCAGCGCTCAGCGGCAGCCTGTAACACGCGAATCCCTTCAGGAAGGACTTCTTTGCCAATCCCGTCTCCCGGGATCGCAGCAATACGCATCGTTTTCATCATTGGGTTCTCACTTCCTGACCATCAAAATTGACAATACCCTCATCCTATAATTGACTGAAAAGGAATTAATCCCCGTAACTGGTGAAACATAAAACACGAATCATGAATAATTTACCGCTGCTGAACGATTTGCGCGTCTTTATGCTGGTGGCTCGCCGGGCTGGTTTTGCCTCCGTGGCAGAAGAATTGGGTGTTTCACCGGCTTTTGTCAGCAAACGCATCGCCTTGCTGGAGCAAACGCTAAACGTGGTGTTGTTACACCGCACCACCCGCCGCGTCACCATTACCGAAGAAGGAGAGCGGATTTATGAATGGGCGCAGCGGATTTTGCAGGATGTCGGTCAAATGATGGACGAACTTTCTGACGTGCGTCAGGTGCCGCAGGGGATGCTGCGTATTATCAGCAGCTTTGGTTTTGGACGACAGGTAGTGGCTCCGGCGTTATCAGCGCTGGCGAAAGCGTATCCGCAACTGGAATTACGTTTTGATGTGGAAGACCGGTTGGTCGATTTGGTCAATGAAGGCGTCGATCTCGATATTCGCATTGGCGATGACATCGCCCCTAATTTAATCGCCCGCAAACTGGCGACCAATTACCGCATTCTCTGCGCTTCGCCGGAATTTATTGCGCAATATGGCACGCCGAAACATTTAACCGACCTTTCTGCATTGCCGTGCCTGGTCATTAAAGAGCGCGATCATCCTTTTGGTATCTGGCAATTACGCAATAAAGAAGGCCACCATGCGATTAAAGTCACCGGCCCGCTGTCGTCTAATCATGGAGAAATTGTACATCAGTGGTGTCTTGATGGTCAGGGGATTGCGCTACGCTCCTGGTGGGATGTCAGCGAAAATATTGCCAGTGGTCATTTAGTGCAAGTGCTACCGGAGTATTACCAGCCAGCAAATGTCTGGGCCGTTTATGTTTCAAGGCTGGCGACGTCAGCGAAAGTGCGGATAACGGTAGAATTTTTACGCCAGTATTTTGCCGAGCACTACCCGAATTTTTCACTGGACCACGCCTGATTAATGATTCAATTATCGGGTTGATATCAGGTTAAACCCTGATTTTCTCCTTTCTAAGCCGCTAGAGATTGGTTAGCATATTCACCTTTAATCGCGCATGATCGATAGATAATTAAAGAGGTTAATGTGTTCGCTGAATACGGGGTACTGAATTACTGGACCTATCTGGTTGGAGCCATTTTTATTGTGTTGGTGCCAGGGCCAAATACCCTGTTTGTACTCAAAAATAGCGTCAGTAGCGGTATCAAAGGCGGCTATCTTGCGGCCTGTGGCGTATTTATTGGCGATGCAGTATTGATGTTTCTGGCATGGGCCGGAGTGGCGACATTAATTAAAACCACCCCGATATTATTCAACATTGTACGTTATCTTGGTGCGTTTTATTTGCTCTACCTGGGGAGTAAAATTCTCTACGCGACCCTGAAGGGTAAAAATAGCGAGGTCAAATCCGACGAGCCCCAATACGGTGCCATCTTTAAGCGCGCGTTAATTTTGAGCCTGACTAATCCGAAAGCCATTTTGTTCTATGTGTCGTTTTTTGTACAGTTTATCGATGTTAATGCTCCACATACGGGAATTTCATTCTTTATTCTGGCGACGACGCTGGAACTGGTGAGTTTCTGCTATTTGAGCTTCCTGATTATTTCTGGTGCTTTTGTCACACAGTACATACGTACCAAAAAGAAACTGGCTAAAGTGGGCAACTCACTGATTGGTTTGATGTTCGTAGGTTTTGCCGCCCGACTGGCGACGCTGCAGTCCTAATGCTTTCAGCCCGCGTTATCGCGGGCTTCCTGCCTGTAATCTTTCCTTATTCATCGCTGATACGGTGCTAAAGAGTAACCAATAAATGGTATTTAAAATGCAAATTATCAGGCGTACCCTGAAACGGCTGAAATAAACTGTTTTCAGCACATTCATCGAAGGAGGGAAAAGGATGCTGCAAATCCCACAGAATTATATTCATACGCGCTCAACGCCTTTCTGGAATAAACAAACTGCGCCTGCCGGAATATTCGAACGTCATCTTGATAAAGGAACGCGCCCAGGGGTATACCTACGCCTTTCCGTTATGCATGGGGCGGTCAAATATCTCGGCTACGCTGATGAACACAGTGCAGAGCCTGATCAGGTGATCCTTATCGAAGCGGGGCAGTTTGCGGTGTTTCCGCCAGAAAAGTGGCACAACATTGAAACCATGACTGACGATACTTATTTCAACATTGACTTCTTCGTTGCTCCTGAAGTCCTGATGGAAGGCGCGCAACAACGGAAAGTCATTCATAACGGGAAATGAATCATGGGCAAAGCAACGTATACCGTGACCGTCACCAATAACAGCAATGGTGTTTCTGTCGATTATGAAACAGAGACGCCGATGACTTTGCTGGTGCCAGAAGTGGCGGCTGAAGTGATAAAAGATCTGGTGAATACCGTGCGTTCTTATGACACGGAAAACGAACATGATGTTTGTGGTTGGTAATTATCACTGATCGTAGATGGCGCAATTTCTGCGCCATCGCAAAAAAATCCTCCGTGATGCTTGTCACAAATCTTGCCCTCCTGATGTTGTGCTATGCTTTTTATCAGCGACTAACCCGCTAATGCAAAACAGATAAGTGAGGAAACAATGGGCATTCTGTCATGGATTATTTTTGGGCTTATTGCCGGTATTCTGGCGAAGTGGATCATGCCAGGTAAAGATGGTGGTGGATTCTTTATGACTATCCTGCTGGGGATAGTCGGTGCCGTAGTCGGCGGATGGATCAGCACGCTGTTTGGCTTTGGTAAAGTCGATGGCTTCAATTTTGGCAGCTTCGTGGTTGCCGTTATTGGTGCGATTGTCGTGCTGTTTATCTACAGAAAGATCAAAAGTTAACGCGTAAATTGCACAAAGGCTGCACACAGGCAGCCTTTGCTATTTTTTAGATGTGACGTTACCACCATCCCAACTCAGTGCCGAGAACGACAATAATCGCTACGCCCATCATAATAATCGTTGTTTTTTTCATCTTTACGCTCCCGGGGCAGCATAGCCGCCAATAAAAAACCATGCTAAAAATACGACCGCTGTAATAAAGATTACAACCGGAAAAATAATACCGATTCGCATGTTATCACCAATCAAAAGGATGTGAATACGCCTCAGGAATGTAGCGCTGAATGCGCGACAAAAGGTGTTTTCTGTTTGTGTTTTTTCTCCTGATACATCGCGATATCGGCAGCATGCAGGGCGCTGTCTGCATCGGTCGTTTCAGGATCGACTTCTACTATGCCAAGACTGGCACCAGGATAATACAAATCAACATCACCTAAGTGATATTCTCCGCGTATTTGCTGTTGAATACGTTCTCGCAGCGATGGAATATCCGCATTCTCATTGTTCAGTGAAACAACCAAAAACTCATCACCGCCGAGACGACCAATAACTTCGCCATTTTGCTGGAGCGTATTAAGGCGCTCGCCAACCTGAATAAGAAACAGATCGCCACTATTATGACCAAAACGATCATTGATTAATTTGAAGTTATCCAGATCGATAAATGCGATCATTATCTTATGGTTAAGATGCCTCGCAAGAGAAAACAGCGTCGTCAGGTTTTCAAAAATCGCCCGCCGATTCGGTAGCCCGGTTAACGAGTCGGTATACGATTGCGCAATCAGTGCGGCATTGGCTTCGCGCAGCTGTTCAACCAGCGCCTCTTTTTGAATATATTGTGCAATCAGTCCGGCGAATAGCTGTAAAACCTGTTCCGCGCGTTCACTCCACTGGCGCTTCTCACTGCTGGCGGCGCAAAGTGTGCCATAGAATGATCCATCCGGTAAGTGAATTGGCGTGCTCAGAAATGTGGTGATGCCAAGATTTCGTGCCGCAATACAGTCGCCCCAACGGTCGGGGACTTCATCGCTGAAAAAGCAGTTTTCATCAATGGCACGCTTGCATAACGAGTAATCCCACGAGACGGTAAAATTCTCCGGGATGTGCATTTTCTGGCTATTACGGGCAAACATAATATGCTGCAGGCGCGCTTCGACATCCACTTTGGTCAGGTAGGTTGACTCCATATCAGTGACCATTTCCAGCATCTCCAGAAGCTGTCGGACCAGACTTTCCAGTGACTGTTCTTTGGCAAGGGATTGCGAGACGCGGGCGATAATCTGATCTGACACAAAACAACTCCAGGATACGGCGGGTAAATGCTGATTATTTAATCTTTGCAGGCATGATAAAACATCATCAACAAAGATGAAACAAGGCGTAATATGTTTTGAGTGAATGTAATAAAAATAGTGCTGCAAAACAAAACGATACCGCGATACTCTAAGCCTGGATAAATATGTGAGATCAATAAATGAAAATTATCAGTTTTGTTCTGCCTTGCTTGCTGGTCCTGGCTGGTTGTTCAACCCCTTCTCAGCCAGAAGCACCTAAACCGCCGCAGATTGGTATGGCAAATCCGGCGTCGGTCTATTGCCAGCAGAAGGGCGGGGCGCTCATTCCTGTGCAGACAGCGCAAGGGGTCTGCAACAATTGCAAATTACCGGGCGGTGAAACGATTGATGAATGGGCATTGTGGCGACGGGACCATCCGGCTGGTGAAAAATAACCGCCGGATGCTGCACTAAAATCACAAGCTACGTAGCCAGTCGGCCAGCACCAGTGCATGGTTCTGCGTGGTGTTTTTTGCTGAGTAGAGCAGGGTTAGCGGCTGTTTTTTGGCGATGTCCGCCAGCCGCTTTCCTTCTTGCTCGTGTTGCGTCAGTTCTGCAAGATATTGCTCGCGAAAGGTTGCAAAATCGACGACTTCGCCGTGAAAGGCTTTGCGCAGTTCCGTTGACGGCGTGATTTCTTTATCCCACTCATCAAGGGCTAAATCGGTTTTCTTGATACCGCGCGGCCAGAGGCGGTCGACCAGTACGCGATAACCATCGCTCTGTTCAGCCGGATCATAAACGCGTTTGCACTGAATATTCATCGTATTTGTTCTCCCTTTCACGCATGATTTGTCACGTCACTATAGCACCGGATATTAGCGAATTTCTTTGTCTCTCCCGGCGCAAAGTCCGAAAATCGCCATCAGTAGTGAAAGTATTGCAACACCCATCAGTGGTACGGACCAGTCACCGTTAGCATCGTGTATTTTACCCATCAGCGGCGGCCCACAGGCTGCCAGCAAATACCCGACGGATTGTGCCATCCCCGAGAGTGCCGCCGCCTGATGCGCAGAACTTGCCCGCAGACCAATGAACGTCAACCCCAGTATCATTGTTGCGCCGGAACCAAAACCGAAAAGCAGAGTCCAGGTGATCGCGTGTGCTGGCATAAAGCAGAGCCCAACCGCGCCCACTGCGCACATCAAGGCAACGAATGCTGCAATACCACGCTGATCTTTCACATGATGTAAGAAAAGTGGGATCAGCAAACCGGGAGCTGCTGTGGCTAGTTGCAGCAAACCATGCAGTGAACCCGCCTGTGCTTCGCTATAGCCGTGACTGATGAGGATCGCCGGAAGCCAGCCAATAATCACGTAATAGACCAGTGAGTTGATCCCAAGAAACAATGTTACCTGCCAGGCAAGCGGCGAACGCCAGATACCCCGAGTATGTAAGGCGCGTGAGGTACTCAAATTTGCATGTTGTTGACTTCGCCACTGTGGCAGCCATAAAAAAAGAGCCAGCAGAGGAAAACACATCAGCATGAGCAACGCGCCTTGCCAGCCAAAACCGTTCAAAGCCAGCGGCACGACCATAGCCGATCCCAGTGCCGCAGCAGCTCCCATTGTCAGGGAATATGCGCCGGTAAGTCTGGCGACGGAATGAGGGAAATCGCGTTTAATTAATCCTGGCAGTAAGACATTGCCTAATGCAATCCCACCGCCAATGACCGCTGTACCGCCAAATAATAAGTAAGGCGAAGGGAGAGAGCGAATTGCAATACCAGCACAGATCAAAAGTAACGCGGCAAACAGGCTACGTTCCATACCAAAACGTCGCGCCACCGGGGCAGCCAGAGGTGAGATTAGCGCAAAGGCTAATAATGGCAGGGTGGTCAATAAGCCGGTTTGCGCCGTCGTCAGCGAGTAAGCGGAACGAATCGTATCCAGTAACGGTGCTGCGCCGGTAAAGGTGACGCGTAATGTTGTGGCAATCATCAGAATGCCAGCGATAAGGACAATCCTGTTTTTGCCGCTTAATGAAGTTGAACAGGTCATATGCTTCTCATTGTTACAAACGAGGCTGTACCTTACCGTTTTTATTGTTATGTTGAATCAAGCTAAAATGACAAATTATCGCTAAATTCGGACAAAATGATGCACAGGTTGAATCTCAATGGCTATGAACCCGACCGACACCATGAAGCCGCGGTCGCATTTTGTATTCACGCCGGAACGGATGAGTTAACCAGTCCTGTACATAAGCACCGCAAAGGGCAGTTGATACTGGCACTACATGGTGCAATTACCTGTACGGTGGAAAATGCTTTGTGGATGGTGCCGCCACAATATGCGGTTTGGATACCGGGCGGGGTGAAACATAGCAATCAAGTGACAGCTAACGCTGAACTCTGTTTTCTGTTTATCGAACCCAGCGCAGTGACAATGCCGACAACATGTTGCACATTGAAAATATCGCCCTTATGCCGGGAATTAATTTTAACCCTGGCAAACAGGACGACGACTCAGCGTGCTGAGCCGATGACCCGCAGATTAATTCAGGTCCTGTTTGATGAACTCCCTCAGCAGCCACAACAACAGCTGCACCTGCCCGTTTCTTCTCATCCTAAAATCCGCACGATGGTGGAGATGATGGCGAAAGAGCCCGTCGAGTGGGGCTCATTGGGGCAATGGGCTGGCTTTTTTGCGATGAGTGAACGCAATCTTGCCCGGCTGATAGTGAAAGAGACGGGGTTGAGTTTTCGCCAGTGGCGTCAGCAGTTACAGCTGATTATGGCGCTTCAGGGATTAGTGAAAGGCGATACTGTACAGAAAGTTGCTCATACGCTGGGGTATGATTCAACAACGGCCTTTATTACTATGTTTAAGAAAGGCCTGGGGCAAACGCCAGGCCGATATATTGCGGGATTAACTACTGTTTCCCCACAATCAGCGAAACCAGACCCGCGGCAATAAGCGGGCCAACCGGTACGCCGCGAAACAGCGCCACGCCCAAAACAGTGCCCACCAGCAGCCCGGCGACCAGTTGCGGCTGGCTGCCCATTAACGTCACGCCGCGCCCACCTAGCCAGGAGACAATAACGCCTACTGCAATTGCCACCAGCGATTTCCAGTTCAGAAACGAGTGAATCAGGGTTGAGGGCGGTAGCGTCCCGCTGGCGATGGGGGCCATAACGCCAATCGTCAGAATGATTATCCCGATACTTAGCCCCTGTTTTTCAATCCACGGGAAAAAGGTGCTTAACGGTGTGACGCGGACAATGATTAACACCAGAATTGAAACGGCGACAGTGGTGTTATGACTGATAAAGCCCAGCGCAGCTAACCCGAGCAGGATCAGCAAAGTGACATCAAACATCGTGGTTTCCTTGCCAAAAAATAATAAGCCTGCTTACTTTACGCTTGCTGCAGGAAGGAAGTAGAAAATCTTTACGTTTTTTGCATAAAAAATCAGGCGAACTGTCATCAAACTGCCATTTGTGCACGCTAACAATAACGTGAAAACAGCTATCTCCCCGGGGCATACTATGAACGATCAAATGTTTGTCGAGACACTGATTATCACGTCATCGTTTTTTGCCATTGCTGTTGTGCTGGTTTTGTCCGTTCTGCTTATTGAACGGACAGGCTAGTTACGCAGTGCGGCGGAAATTGACCAGTTCTGGTTGCGCAATGCGCAAATAATCCGCGGTTTTCAAAATAACGGATTTATCCAGCATGCCTGCATTGAAGGCGATTTCATCAAATCGTTCGAAGAGTAGGGGGTCGGCAACCAGTTTGAGTTTTGGATGGAAGCTGAAAGGGGGGATCGCGCCGAAGACACAGCCTGTGAGTTCATCGACTTCCGCCGGGCTGGCCAACGAAGCGCGTAATCCGCCTATATGACTGGCGAGTTGGCTCAGATCGGCCTGTTGATCGGCAGCGAGGATCGCCAGAACATGTTGATTTACGCCATTGCCTTTGACTTTACATACCAGTGCCTTAGCCCCCTGGCCTAAAGCGGTGCCACGAATTTCTGACACCGCTTCGCATTTACCTACCGCCTCATGGGTAACGACGCGGAAGTCAGCTCCTTCTTGTGATAATAAAGCGATTAACCGCTGATGCGTCAAGCTTCCTTTAGCCATTTCAGTCATTTCATGCTCCTGAGATTACAAGCAAACAACCACAGAAGATTATCATGAACGGCTGTTTTTGTTCTGCTTATTGACATATAAACGCTCATCGGAAGCTTTATACGCATCATGTAACGTATCGTTTTCTTTCATCGCGTAAATACCGGAAGAGAAGCCGATCTCTTTTTGCGGCGCGATATGTTGCAGACGTTTTTCGATACGTTCAGGCAGTTGTGCTGCAATTTGCGGCGTCGAATCGACAAGAATGATGCAGAATTCATCGCCACCGAGTCGGATGGCATAATCACTTTTACGAATCGACTGTTTAATCGCCTGAGCTAATAACGTAATCGCTAAATCCCCCTCCTGATGACCGAGGGTGTCATTTATTTGCTTTAACTTGTCCATGTCAATTGCAATAAACATCACCGAAGAACCGGATTGCACCAGTTTTTGCAACCGCTGCTCCAGTTCAGGGGTTAATATTTTGCGATTATACAGTCCGGTCATCGCATCACTAATATTTTCTCGCGACACATTTTGGTATAAACGGAAGTGCATCCGGACCATATTCAGCAAAATTAACGCCGTCAAAATCCAGAACAGAACGCTTTTCCACGAAGACGTGATAAAGTAAAGAATATCAATGGATAACGAGACACGAATACCGCCCGGTAAGTCATGGACGTAACTGACATACTGGAACAGATTATCTTCGCTCTGGTTGATGATAATGTCGCGCCCTGAATCTGTATCAGTTAGCGTGACATTGAGAAAACGCCAGAGGAGAGGGCGGTCATGAGTATAAAAGATATTCCGCAGATTGTTTTTGTTAATATCCAGCAGCACAATTCCTTTTAGCTGCCCTGCAACATACACTGGCGTCAGCAAACTCATCACGTTCTGTTTAGTACGCTGATCCTGGTAAATGCTCGATAATACGGTACGCCCGGTAAATACCTTTTCAATATCTTTGCGATCGATGCCAATACTTCCTGACTGCAGGAAGGACCAGTTATTCATCGCAAAGTACTCAACATTAACCGGCTCATAAAAATAGACATAGCGGTCATTGAGATCGAGATAATAGTGAAATTTCTCTTCGGCCATCCCAAGACCTGAACCGTAATCATCCTGGTGGCGGTTGCCTTCCACTGCCTGATCAAAAGCGGGTAATAGTGCTGCAGCTTCCACAATGGTGTCGCAGTCAGTGGATGCGGTTTGTAGTGTGCCGCGTAAGCCCGGGTATTTATGGGCAGTCAGGTTTAAGCCATGGGTATTATTGGCAGACTCAAAAGCCTCGCAGATGGCGCGCCGCTGTTCTGGCGACACTTCCGACTGCTCAGCAGCGAGAGCGCGCATCACATGCGCGGCAATACTCTGATTTTGATACTTATCATAAAGAAAGGAGGAATCTGCTCTCTGCACGATATAGCGCAGATAGGCACTCATTGCTCTGTCGCTGGCGACAAGTTCAAAAATAAGGAAGGAAGATGTCAGCACAATGACACTTGCGGCGATAAAATGCCGGAGCATTCTATGGTGCAATTTCATGATAAATGGCACTCCTTCGGTTAGTGAAACGAGAAAACCAGATAAAGTTCGATTGCGGCCTGGCACAGGGGCGCTAATTATACTCATCTCTGCGCCGCTGGGGAGGGGAAATTTAGGGGTAATAGTAATAAATTGTATGCAAAAGCCACGCAAAAAGCATGGCTCTGAATATTTTTGCACTTAAATATGATGAATAATCACTTTGTTGCCCCCCTCGCTTTTCGCTTCGCGTAAGGCTTTATCTGCTTCCGTCATGACAAGCGAGATATTACGCGTGTCACCCGTTGAAAAAACCGTGCCAATACTGATGGTCATTTGTTCAGGAACATCATATCTGTTACTAAAACCGGTCAGGAGTTCGACATTTTTACGCATACGTTCCGCAATGATTTTTGCCTGGGCACTATTGAGTTCGGTAAATAGCAAGCCAAACACCTCACCCTCCAGTCGCGCTAAAATATCATCGGGGCGGATGCTTTGCTGGATAATATCGACAATTGAAACCAGCACTTTATCACCCACACGATGTCCCCATTGGGCATTGATGCGCTTGAACTGATTAATATCAACCAGCATGACACAAAAGTCCTTAACAACAGGTCGCGACAATAATGACTCTACGCTGTTGAAAAAGTAGCGCCGATTATAAATATTGGTCAGTACATCATGAACTGCCAGTTTGCTGGAGAGTTGCAGTTCCTGAAAAATGTTATAAATCAGAAAAGACACAACAAACAGTTTACTGGAAACTTCAATCCCGCGACTGATATACCAAATGGTGTAATTATACTCATCCAGAGTCAGTAGAAGTAAGTTGCAGCATAGCGATGCCAGACATAATAATGCTATTAACGGCCATAGTTCGCTGGCTAATCGTGTACGCATGATAATAAAGAACAGTAAAAATGCCCACAAACAAACCAATATTTTTGTATAGTTGATTCCCCAGGTCGCAGTATGGTTGTCCGGACAGTAATCGACGACATACAAAGAATAGTCAGCGTTATAACTGCTCAGATTGTGTGCCAGAAGGGGAAAAACTAAAAAAGGAATCAGCGCCAGCAACAGAATGCCAGTTTTTTTCTTATTGTTGTCAAGGATGTTGTCTTTCCCATAACAAAAGAGCGCCAGCGAGGTTAAACAAATGAAACTGAGTTGGCGGAAAATATAGAAAATAGAAACATCATTCGACTTTGTCTGGATCAGTGTACTGCCGTTGATTGGTTTATGGATAATTACAATGGTTTCAACTAAATAGATAAGGCCACTTAAAAATGCAAGGCTTAAAATGAGTGTTGGTAAAATTTGTTTGTTAGTGAAATACTTCATTAACATGAAAAGAAAAATGACGGCGTTAAGGAAAAACAAAGCCACAACAACCATCAGGTAATTCATCTGTGGGATGAGTTTTACATTCGTGTTTTCGTTATATAAGGTAGTAATGCACAATAAAATTAACGTCAGCAATAAGCTGAAAATAAAAAAGCCTTGAGCTTTTAATTTTTGTGTACCCATAGAAGCCATAAAAAGGAGAGCAATGTGAGTGCTGGATTTTATTGATGGCAGAGATATATGGTTTTGACCAGGATCAATTTTCGTTGACGATAAAAAATAATTAAAGAATAACCCCAGGGAAATACGTGTTGACCGAATCATTTTTCCGAATGATTGTTTTCTGAAACTAAATTGTGTAAAGGTTATGCTGTCATATTTAAAGCGATTGTAAGCTAATGTATGTAATAAATGAGATAATTTACAGTGAGCTAAAAATCAGCCAGGCGATAATGACCCGGCTGACAGTTTTAGTCTTTAGCTGTTGCATTTTGTTTATGAAACAGTTCACGGAACACCGGATAAATATCATCCTGGTCGCGGATATGCTGCATCGCAAAATTGTCGAAAGTAGATTGCAGATGTTCATATTCTCGCCACAGTGTCTGATGAGCGCGACGGGTAATTTCGATATAGCTGTAATAACGAACAACGGGCAATAATTTTTTCGCCAGGATTTCATGGCAAAGTGGAGAGTCATCGGCCCAGTTATCGCCGTCCGATGCTTGTGCCGCGTAAATATTCCATTGCGCCGGGTTATAACGCTCTTTCACCACCTCATCCATCAGTTTCAGGGCGCTGGAAACAATGGTACCGCCAGTTTCCTGTGAGTAGAAAAACTCATGTTCATCGACTTCTTTCGCCTGGGTATGGTGCCGGATGTAAACGACTTCCACGTTCTTATACGTTCTGCTAAGGAACAGATACAGCAGAATATAAAAACGCTTAGCCATATCTTTAGTGGACTGATCCATTGAACCCGAAACGTCCATCAGGCAAAACATCACTGCCTGGCTGGAGGGATCGGGTCGTTTTTCGTAGTTCTTGTAACGTAAATCGAAGGTGTCAATAAAAGGGACGCGTTCAATTTTGGCACGTAATTCTGCAATTTCTTTGCGCAGACGTTCCTCTTCCAGTAGTTGCGCAGGCTCACTGTTGCTGATGATGGCCAAATTCTCTTCCAGCGCATGAAGTTCCCGCCGCTTGCCCGCCGTCATGGCTGTGCGTCGCGCCAGTGAGTTCTGCAATGAACGCACAACGCTGATATTGGCAGGAACGCCGTTAGCGGTATAACCCGCCCGATGCGTTTTATATTCGGTCAGCTGGCGTTGTTGGTTTTGTTTCAGATTCGGTAAGGCCAAATCTTCAAAGAGCAGATCAAGATACTCATCTTTCGAAATCTGAAAGACAAATTCATCCTGACCTTCACCATCCTGGCTGGCCTGGCCCTGACCACTGCCGGAACCACCGCCGCCGCCCTGGGGGCGTTCAATGCGGTCATTCTGGACGAAATGGTCATTGCCCGGATGAACGCGGTGGCGCAGGCCGCCACGTCCCTGATGAAACATCGGTTCGCTAATATCTTCCGTTGGAATGGATACGGACTCGCCTCTGTCGACGTCAGTCACCGAACGCTTATTAATGGCCTCGGAGATCGACTGTTTAATTTGCGCTTTATAACGGCGTAAAAAACGCTGGCGATTCACCATGCTTTTGTTTTTGCCGTTCAGACGCCGGTCAATAAACCAGGTCATATGCCCCCCGTACTACATTTGCCAACTGTTTGCTACGCCTGTGTTGCCGCTTCTCTGGCCCACGGTTCGCTGTCGTTGTAGGCCCGGTAGCATGCGTACCGGGCCATGGTTGTTAAGACGATTTACGTACGCGCAAATACCATTCGCACAGTAAACGCACCTGTTTACGGGTGTAGCCTTTTTCCATCATACGGTCGACAAAATCGTCGTGTTTCTTCTGCTCGTCGGTTGACGTTTTGGCGTTAAACGAAATAACCGGCAACAGCTCCTCGGTATTAGAGAACATTTTCTTCTCAATAACCGTGCGCAGTTTTTCATAGCTGGTCCAGTTCGGATTGCGTCCGCTGTTATTCGCTCTGGCGCGCAGTACGAAGTTGACAATCTCGTTGCGGAAATCTTTTGGATTACTGATCCCCGCCGGTTTCTCAATTTTCTCCAGCTCGGCGTTGAGAGATTCGCGGTCAAATAGCTGCCCGGTATCCGGGTCGCGATACTCCTGATCCTGAATCCAGAAATCTGCATACGTGACATAACGGTCAAAAATGTTTTGTCCATACTCAGAATAGGATTCAAGATACGCAGTCTGAATCTCTTTACCGATAAACTCGGCATATTTCGGGATCAGATAACCTTTCAGGAACTCCAGATAGCGTTCTGCCTGCTCTTGCGGGAACTGCTCGCGCTCGATCTGCTGTTCCAGGACGTAGAACAGATGAACAGGGTTTGCTGCCACTTCCACGTGGTCGAAGTTGAACACGCGAGAGAGGATCTTAAACGCAAAACGCGTGGACAGACCGTTCATCCCTTCATCAACGCCTGCGTAGTCACGATATTCCTGATACGACTTGGCTTTCGGATCGGTGTCTTTCAGACTTTCGCCATCATAAACCCGCATCTTCGAATAAATGCTGGAGTTTTCCGGCTCTTTCAGACGCGAAAGAATGGAAAAACGAGACAGCGTTTCCAGCGTGCCAGGTGCGCAGGGGGCGTGAGTCAGTTCACTATGATTAAGCAATTTCTCGTAGATTTTGATCTCTTCGGAAATACGCAAGCAATATGGCACCTTCACGATATAAACACGATCGAGGAAGGCTTCGTTGTTCTTGTTATTACGGAAAGTGACCCATTCGGATTCGTTCGAATGGGCGAGAATAATCCCGTTAAACGGCAAGGCGGAGATACCTTCCGTACCGTTGTAGTTACCTTCCTGAGTGGCGGTTAACAGGGGATGCAGCACTTTAATCGGTGCTTTAAACATCTCGACAAACTCCATGATCCCCTGGTTGGCGCGGCACAGTGCACCGGAATAGCCGTAGGCGTCCGGGTCATTCTGCGCGTAGTGTTCGAGTTTACGAATATCGACTTTCCCAACCAGCGCGGAGATGTCCTGGTTGTTCTCATCACCGGGTTCCGTTTTGGCGATAGCAATTTGTTGCAGAATTGACGGCCAGACCTTCACTACCCGGAACTTAGTGATATCGCCACCAAATTCATGCAGGCGTTTTGCCGCCCACGGCGACATGATGGTGCCGAGATAACGGCGAGGAATGCCATACTCTTTTTCCAGAATCTGCGCATCTTCCTGCGGATTGAAAAGACAGAACGGATGATCGTTGACCGGGCTCCGCTCACCGTTAGCGCTTAATACATAGATCGGCACGAGCTGCATTAATGATTTCAGTCGCTCAGCAAGCGATGATTTACCCCCACCCACAGGCCCCAGCAGATACAGGATTTGTTTCTTCTCCTCCAGCCCCTGAGCCGCGTGTTTCAGATAAGAGACAATCTGTTCAATCGCGTCTTCCATGCCGTAAAACTCTTCAAAGGCCGGGTAACGTGCAATGACCCGGTTAGAAAAGAGTCGAGAAAGTCTGGGTTCCTGGGCTGTATCGACCATGACAGGCTCACCGATAGCCATCAATAGCCGCTCAGCCGCGTTGGCATAAGCACTGCGATCTTGCCGACAAGTGGTAAGAAACTCCTGCAGTGTGAACTCTTCGTCCTTGGCAGCTTCATATCGCTGGCGATAGTGATCGAATATATTCATGGTATGCCGTCCTTTCGTTTTTTAGCACAGGTTAAGAGCCGTTCATATGAATAGTAGAGGCTCCCGGAAGAGGTAAACTGAACGACGTCTCTTGCTAAAACACAGCAACTCTCATGCCATTTTATCGACGATGAGAACAACGTGCCCGGTGATACACCTTCAAAATTAAGCGTAGATGGCAAATGGAAAACTTGCCTGCACGGCTTTCTTAATTTCAATGGCATATCAACAACTCATCCATAAAATTTGCATAATTAATGTAAAGACCAGGGTCGCCAGTAACGCGTAATTCATTTGGCTGTAAGCGTGGTGTCATCTGCGTCAGGAAAATTAAACAGTTACTTTAAAAAATGAAAACGTAAAAAGGTTGGGTTTCGATGTATTGACGGGTAAACTTTGTCGCCCGCTAAACATTTGTTTAAGGAATGATTAATTGTGACCAAACTCAAACTTCTGGCACTTGGAGTGCTTATCGCAACGTCTGCAGGCGTAGCGCACGCTGAAGGTAAATTTTCCCTGGGCGCAGGCGTAGGTGTCGTTGAACACCCATATAAAGATTACGATACCGATGTTTACCCAGTACCGGTAATCAACTATGAAGGCGATAACTTCTGGTTCCGTGGCTTAGGTGGTGGTTACTACCTGTGGAATGACGCAACGGATAAACTTTCAATTACCGCTTACTGGTCGCCGCTTTACTTCAAAGCTAAAGACAGTGGCGATCACCAAATGCGTCACCTGGATGACCGTAAGAGCACCATGATGGCTGGTCTGTCTTATGCTCACTTTACCCAGTACGGTTACCTGCGTACCACCCTGGCTGGCGATACCCTGGATAACAGCAACGGCATCATCTGGGATATGGCCTGGTTGTATCGTTACACCAACGGTGGCCTGACCGTGACTCCGGGTATTGGTGTGCAGTGGAACAGCGAAAACCAGAACGAATACTATTATGGCGTATCGCGCAAAGAGTCTGCGCGCAGCGGTCTGCGTGGCTATAACCCGAACGACAGCTGGAGCCCTTACCTGGAGCTAAGTGCCAGCTACAACTTCCTCGGTGACTGGAGTGTTTACGGTACCGCGCGCTACACCCGTCTGTCTGATGAAGTTACTGACAGCCCAATGGTGGATAAATCCTGGACTGGCCTGATTTCTACCGGGATCACCTACAAATTCTGATAATGCATCTTTCCAGGGCATTTTGTGCATAAAAACAGGGCGTAACGCCCTGTTTTGCATTACGGTGGTGCAATACCTGGGAGGAAACAATGCAACAAAAAATGATTCAATTTAGTGGCGATGTCTTACTGCCAGCCGTAGGGCAGGGAACATGGTATATGGGCGAAGATGCCAGTCAGCGTAAAACAGAAGTTGCTGCACTACGCGCGGGCATTGAACTCGGTTTAACCCTCATTGATACCGCCGAAATGTATGCCGATGGCGGTGCCGAAAAAGTGGTTGGGGAAGCATTAATCGGTCTGCGTGAGAACGTCTTTCTCGTCTCTAAAGTCTATCCGTGGAATGCTGGCGGGCAAAAAGCGATAAATGCATGCGAAGCCAGTTTACGCCGTCTCAATACTGATTATCTCGATCTCTACTTATTACACTGGTCTGGCAGTTTCGCTCTCGAAGAGACTGTCGCAGCGATGGAAAAATTGATCGCCCAGGGAAAAATCCGCCGCTGGGGCGTTTCTAACCTTGATTATGCCGATATGCAGGAACTCTGGCAGCTGCCGGGGGGAAATCAGTGTGCCACTAATCAGGTGCTTTACCATCTCGGTTCACGAGGGATTGAGTACGATCTACTGCCCTGGTGCCAGAAACAGCAGATGCCGGTGATGGCTTACAGTCCATTAGCCCAGGCCGGCCGGTTGCGCAATGGACTGTTAAAAAATGCGGTAGTCAACGAAATTGCACATGCTCACAATATCAGTGCGGCACAAGTATTGTTGGCGTGGGTAATCAGCCATCAGGGTGTGATGGCGATTCCAAAAGCGGCAACTGTCGCACATGTCCAACAAAATGCGGCTGTGCTTGAGGTTGAACTTTCGTCAGCGGAATTAGTTATGCTGGATAAAGCGTATCCGGCACCAAAAGGAAAAACTGCGTTGGATATGGTGTGATGTTGATACGTGCCGGATGCATCGCACCCGGCACACAATATTAACGCAAATTAACGTTTCGCAACGCGAATGGATTGCGCCAGATGTGCAGGTTTCTCTTTGGTGACTTTTTGCGTTTCTGAAGCGTATGCCGTTTCTACACAAACAAAGGTCTTGTAGCCATCATCCGGCATATCGCCCATGCTAACTGAAAGCGCCGGTCCTGGGTTCCAGCCTACAACGTTCAGATGATGCTGGTGGCCTACGGCGATAATACGATTCAGCGCTTCGTCATTAATTACGCTGCAATCTTGCGGATTCAGATACACGCGATCGGTACGGTCAGGGAAGGTCTGAATACCGTCGGTCAGTACATCTTCTTTCGCGTCATTTACTTTATCAATGAAGCGATCGCCTAGTCCACTGACGCTTACCTTAGCGATATCACCCACGTTAAAGTAGGTATGCAGAGCAGAGGTAGTTTCAAATTCGCCGTGTGCTTCAAGATCGATTTCACAGGTTTTACCCACGTGGAAATGCGCTAACAGCGTAAAGTCGTGCGGCCAGAATTTTTTCGTCTCTTCGCTTTGTGTCAATTCAAAAGTCAGCGCTACACCATCAGCATCTTCACGATGTGATTTCAGCGTCCACGGCAGGTTGCGGGCAAAACCGTGCGCAGGCAGACCTTGTTGTGCAGCCGGACCAAACCACGGCCAGCAAACCGGTATGCCACCGCGAATGGCGACGCCATTTTTGAACGGTGTGTTGTTACTCAACCACAGAACTTCTTCTTCACCCGCAGGTTTCCACGAGAGAAGGTGTGCGCCCTGTAATGCAAAAGAGGCTTTTACCTGGGGATGATCGACCACAATGAGGTCCAGTTCATCCAGTTTACGACGGGAGAGAACAGGGGAGATTTGTTCGATGACCGGAAGGGCAAAAATTTTCTTAAACATGACGCAGTCCTTTAACTTCATTTTATCAGGTAAAAAAAAGAGCGACCGAAGTCGCTCTTTTTAGATCACAGAGTCATCTCAACTTATTTGGAGATGTGAGCGATCAGGTCCAGAACTTTGTTGGAGTAACCGGTTTCGTTGTCGTACCAGGATACCAGTTTCACGAAGTTGTCGTTCAGAGCGATACCCGCTTTAGCATCGAACACGGAAGTGCAAACTTCGCCGTTGAAATCGGTAGATACTACGTCATCTTCGGTGTAGCCCAGAACGCCTTTCATTTCGCCTTCAGCAGCAGCTTTAACGGCAGCTTTGATCTGCTCGTAAGTTGCAGCTTTTTCCAGACGAACGGTCAGGTCAACTACGGATACGTTCGGGGTCGGAACGCGGAACGCCATACCAGTCAGTTTGCCATTCAGTTCTGGCAGTACTTTACCTACAGCTTTAGCAGCACCGGTAGAGGACGGGATGATGTTCTGGGAAGCGCCGCGGCCACCACGCCAGTCTTTGTGAGACGGGCCATCAACGGTTTTCTGAGTAGCGGTAGTAGCGTGAACGGTGGTCATCAGACCTTCGATGATGCCGAAGTTATCGTTGATAACTTTAGCCAGCGGAGCCAGGCAGTTGGTGGTGCAGGAAGCGTTAGAAACGATGTCCTGGCCAGCATATTTGTCGAAGTTAGCGCCTTTAACGAACATCGGAGTGTTGTCTTTAGACGGACCAGTCATAACCACTTTCTTCGCACCAGCGGTGATGTGTTTACGAGCAGTTTCGTCAGTCAGGAACAGACCAGTTGCTTCAGCGACAACGTCAACACCAACTTCGTCCCATTTCAGGTTAGCCGGATCACGTTCAGCGGTAACACGGATTTTTTTACCGTTAACGATCAGATGACCGTCTTTCACTTCAACGGTACCGTCGAAACGGCCGTGAGTGGAGTCATATTTCAGCATGTATGCCATGTAATCAGCGTCTAACAGGTCGTTGATTGCAACGATCTCGATGTCAGAACGTTTCTGAGCAGCACGGAAAACAATGCGACCGATACGGCCAAAACCGTTGATACCTACTTTGATAGTCATATATTCCACCAGCTATTTGTTAGTGAATAAAAGGTTGCCTGTAAAATTACAAAAACCTTACGCAGCGTCAAGCGGAATCGTGTCAATCATTGCGACAAATCAATCCTGTGCCTAAGCATTATGCGACTGACTCGCCTCACTCTTCCTTTGGGCTTGAGACCACATGGGGTCGGCGCCCCGAATTTTAAAGGGCAATTACGATAAAAATGTGATTTTCATCACGATTTAGGTGCAGCCATTTCGTCGAGATCAAGTTTAGGACAAAATTTTGCCAGTTGGTGTTAATATTTTGTTAGAATCAGTCACGTAATGTGAGCACGATTAAAGTGAGATGTAAGCAAATGGCTAATAAACCTTCGGCAGAAGAACTGAAAAAAAATTTGTCCGAGATGCAGTTCTACGTGACGCAGAATCATGGGACAGAGCCGCCATTTACGGGTCGTTTACTGCATAACAAGCGTGACGGCGTATATCACTGTTTGATCTGCGATGCCCCGCTGTTTCATTCCCAAACCAAGTATGATTCCGGCTGTGGCTGGCCCAGTTTCTACGAACCGGTGAGTGAAGAATCCATTCGTTATATCAAAGACTTATCACATGGAATGCAGCGCATAGAAATTCGTTGCGGTAACTGTGATGCCCATCTGGGGCATGTCTTCCCCGACGGGCCGCAGCCAACGGGTGAACGTTATTGTGTTAACTCAGCCTCTTTACGCTTTACCGATGGCGAAAACGGCGAAGAAATCAACGGTTGAAAAAACGATTCAGCAACTTATTCCACAGGAGCGGAAAAATTATGAATCTTGATGACATTATCAACAGCATGACGCCTGATGTATACCAGCGTTTGTCGACTGCCGTTGAGCTGGGGAAATGGCCTGATGGCGTTACGTTGACCGAGGAACAAAAAGAGAACTGCCTGCAACTGGTGATGCTGTGGCAAGCCCGCCATAATACCGAAGCTCAGCATATGACAATTGACACAAATGGTCAGATGGTTATGAAGAGCAAACAACAGTTAAAAGAAGATTTTGGTATCTCAGCAAAGCCTATTGCCATGTTTAAATGATTGGTTTATCCCCTTTTTGCCGCGGTTATAAAGGGGATAGCCAACAATAACCCCACGACTCATCTCAATTATCTCGCCCCGACCTGGCTAAGTCCCAGCCCGGTCTCTTGCAGTCGCGTTCACGCCTGAATGACTTCTCCTGAACTTAAGTCTCAGACCTATTTGGCCGGTAATCCCTCTCAAATTTGCTCATTTTGCGTTCCACCTTCCATCACCCTGTAACAGACCCAGCCATTTTCTGCGTAATTGTGATCTGAGTTGTAAAACACAGATCAATATCTGTGTTTTAAAGATTTGGTGTTGACCTCAAAAATCATGTGGGTAAGTATGATGGCCATCTAAGCAAAACAAAACACAGAGGATGACGCAATGAAAGCACTGGCTCGGTTTGGCAAAGCCTTTGGCGGCTACAAGATGATCGATGTCCCACAACCCATTTGTGGCCCGGAAGATGTGGTGGTTGAAATTAAAGCTGCGGCAATCTGCGGCGCAGACATGAAGCACTACAATGTCGATAGCGGTTCTGATGAGTTTAACTCTATCCGCGGCCATGAGTTCGCAGGTTGTATTGCGCAGGTTGGTGAAAAAGTCAAAGACTGGAAAGTGGGGCAACGCGTCGTGTCGGATAACAGCGGTCACGTTTGCGGCGTTTGTCCGGCCTGTGAACAAGGTGATTTTCTGTGTTGTACAGAAAAAGTAAACCTTGGTCTGGATAACAATACGTGGGGCGGTGGTTTTTCCAAATATTGTCTGGTTCCTGGTGAAATTCTCAAAATTCATCGTCATGCGTTGTGGGAAATCCCTGATGGTGTTGATTATGAGGACGCAGCCGTACTTGACCCTATCTGCAATGCCTACAAATCCATCGCGCAGCAATCGAAATTCCTCCCTGGTCAGGATGTAGTCGTCATCGGCACTGGCCCACTCGGGCTGTTCTCCGTACAAATGGCGCGGATTATGGGGGCGGTAAATATCGTCGTCGTTGGTCTACAAGAAGATGTGGCGGTCCGCTTCCCGGTTGCAAAAGAACTGGGTGCGACGGCTGTAGTAAATGGTTCTACCGAAGATGTGGTG
This sequence comes from Escherichia sp. MOD1-EC5990, assembly GCF_002965285.1. NCBI lineage: Bacteria > Pseudomonadati > Pseudomonadota > Gammaproteobacteria > Enterobacterales > Enterobacteriaceae > Escherichia > Escherichia sp. MOD1-EC5990. The sequence continues at coordinate 151,996 of NZ_PTRV01000006.1, forward strand.
GCGCGCTGCCAGCAAATTTGTGGCAAAGACAATCTGGGACTGGTGATTGAATGCTCCGGTGCCAATATCGCATTGAAACAAGCCATCGAAATGCTCCGCCCGAATGGGGAAGTGGTACGCGTTGGCATGGGCTTTAAACCTCTTGATTTCTCGATTAATGACATTACCGCCTGGAACAAAAGCATCATTGGGCATATGGCCTATGACTCCACCTCATGGCGTAACGCTCTCCGGCTATTAGCCAGCGGCGCTATCAAAGTCAAACCGATGATCACGCATCGTATCGGCCTGTCGCAATGGCGCGAAGGGTTTGATGCGATGGTCGATAAAACTGCAATCAAAGTGATCATGACTTACGACTTTGATGAATAACTACTCTCCTGAAGGAACGTTATCGCATGGAACAGATAACAAAACCGCATTGTGGTGCACGGCTGGATCGCTTACCGGATTGCCGCTGGCATTCGTCAATGTTTGCCATCGTCGCGTTTGGCTTGCTTGTCTGCTGGAGTAATGCCGTTGGTGGCTTGATCCTCGCGCAGCTGAAAGAGTTGGGCTGGACAGATAATTCCACCACTGCCACATTCTCAGCAATTACGACCGCCGGAATGTTTCTCGGTGCGCTGGTTGGCGGCATCATCGGTGACAAAACCGGTCGCAGAAATGCATTCATCCTCTATGAGGCCATTCATATTGCCTCGATGGTTATCGGTGCTTTTTCACCGAATATGGATTTCCTTATTGCCTGCCGTTTTGTGATGGGCGTTGGGCTGGGAGCTTTACTGGTGACGCTGTTTGCTGGTTTCACCGAATATATGCCCGGTAGAAATCGCGGAACATGGTCCAGTCGGGTTTCCTTTATTGGCAACTGGTCATATCCGCTCTGTTCATTGATTGCGATGGGACTCACGCCGCTGATTAGTGCAGAGTGGAACTGGCGAGTACAACTGCTTATCCCTGCAATATTGTCGCTTATCGCTACGGCGCTGGCCTGGCGCTACTTTCCTGAATCCCCGCGCTGGCTGGAATCGCGCGGACGGTATCAGGAAGCCGAGAAAGTCATGCGGAGTATAGAAGAAGGCGTCATACGCCAGACGGGTAAACCTTTGCCGCCCGTGGTTATTGCTGATGACGGTAAAGCGCCACAAGCGGTGCCGTATTCAGCCTTACTGACAGGAGTATTACTGAAACGCGTGATATTAGGTTCTTGTGTGCTGATTGCCATGAACGTTGTGCAGTATACACTAATTAACTGGTTGCCAACGATATTCATGACCCAGGGGATTAATTTAAAAGACTCGATTGTTTTAAATACCATGAGTATGTTTGGCGCGCCATTTGGTATTTTTATTGCCATGCTGGTGATGGATAAAATTCCGCGTAAAACAATGGGTGTGGGGCTATTAATCCTGATTGCGGTGCTCGGATATATCTATTCACTGCAAACCAGTATGTTGCTCATAACGCTGATTGGTTTCTTCCTGATTACTTTCGTCTATATGTACGTTTGCTATGCCTCGGCAGTGTATGTCCCTGAGATCTGGCCGACAGAGGCCAAATTACGTGGCTCCGGTCTGGCGAATGCAGTAGGGCGAATCAGTGGTATTGCCGCACCTTATGCCGTTGCAGTGCTGCTCAGTAGTTATGGCGTAACGGGAGTCTTTATTCTTCTGGGGGCGGTTTCAATTATTGTCGCAATTGCTATCGCCACCATTGGAATTGAAACCAAAGGTGTCTCCGTTGAAAGTTTAAGTATTGATGCAGTAGTCAATAAATAATACTGGTGGATTCAAGATGAAAAATTCAAAAGCAATATTGCAGGTGCCGGGCACAATGAAAATTATTTCAGCAGAAATACCTGTGCCTAAAGAAGATGAAGTTTTGATTAAAGTAGAATATGTCGGTATTTGTGGTTCAGATGTACATGGTTTTGAATCAGGCCCGTTTATTCCGCCTAAAGACCCAAATCAAGAAATTGGCCTGGGTCATGAATGCGCCGGGACGGTTGTGGCTGTGGGAAGCCGTGTGCGCAAATTTAAAGCGGGGGATCGGGTAAATATCGAACCTGGCGTTCCTTGCGGTCACTGTCGTTACTGTCTGGAAGGCAAATATAACATTTGCCCGGACGTTGATTTTATGGCGACACAACCTAACTACCGCGGCGCATTAACGCACTATCTGTGTCATCCGGAGAGCTTTACTTACAAACTGCCCGACAATATGGACACGATGGAAGGGGCGCTGGTGGAGCCTGCTGCAGTCGGTATGCATGCCGCGATGCTGGCAGATGTTAAACCGGGTAAGAAGATAATTATTCTGGGAGCGGGTTGTATTGGTTTGATGACGTTGCAAGCATGCAAATGCCTGGGAGCTACGGATATTGCCGTCGTTGATGTACTGGAAAAACGTCTGACAATGGCGGAACAGCTCGGCGCGACAGTGGTTATTAACGGCGCAAAAGAAGACACTATTGCACGCTGTCAGCAATTTACCGAAGAAATGGGCGCAGATATTGTTTTCGAAACAGCGGGTTCTGCGGTCACCGTTAAACAGGCACCTTATCTGGTAATGCGCGGCGGTAAAATTATGATTGTTGGTACTGTACCGGGCGATTCGGCAATCAATTTCCTCAAAATCAATCGCGAAGTCACTATCCAGACAGTATTCCGCTATGCCAATCGTTATCCGGTCACGATTGAAGCTATTTCCTCAGGGCGATTCGATGTGAAATCGATGGTGACACATATTTACGATTATCAGGATGTACAACAGGCATTTGAAGAGTCGGTTAACAACAAACGCGACATTATTAAAGGCGTTATTAAAATTAGCGATTAATTAATACGGGAGAACAGAATATGCTCGCAGATATCAGATATTGGGAAAACGATGCCACAAATAAACATTATGCAATTGCCCATTTTAACGTATGGAATGCAGAAATGTTGATGGGCGTTATCGACGCAGCCGAAGAAGCGAAATCACCGGTTATTATTTCTTTTGGTACAGGTTTTGTCGGGAACACCTCATTTGAAGATTTCTCTCACATGATGGTATCAATGGCAAAAAAAGCAACGGTGCCGGTAATAACTCATTGGGATCATGGTCGGAGTATGGAAATTATTCATAACGCCTGGACTCATGGTATGAATTCATTAATGCGTGATGCTTCCGCATTTGATTTCGAAGAAAATATTCGTTTAACCAAAGAGGCTGTTGATTTCTTCCATCCGCTGGGTATTCCGGTAGAGGCAGAATTAGGGCATGTCGGTAATGAAACCGTTTATGAAGAAGCGCTGGCGGGCTATCACTATACCGATCCTGACCAGGCGGCTGAATTTGTTGAACGTACGGGCTGTGACTCATTGGCTGTCGCCATCGGCAACCAGCATGGGGTTTATACGTCAGAGCCACAATTGAACTTTGAGGTCGTCAAACGCGTACGCGATGCCGTTTCTGTTCCGCTGGTTTTGCACGGCGCATCGGGGATCAGTGATACCGACATTAAAACTGCAATTTCGTTGGGTATCGCGAAAATCAACATTCATACGGAGCTCTGTCAGGCCGCAATGGTAGCAGTGAAAGAAAACCAGGATCAGCCTTTCCTGCATTTAGAACGTGAAGTACGTAAAGCTGTAAAAGAACGGGCATTGGAAAAAATTAAACTGTTCGGTTCTGATGGCAAAACGGAATAATGATATGGATAATCTCGACGTTATTTGTATAGGTGCCGCTATTGTTGATATTCCATTGCAACCGGTCAGTAAAAATATCTTTGATGTGGATTCTTATCCTCTTGAAAGAATCGCAATGACCACCGGGGGTGATGCAATAAATGAAGCAACAATTATTTCTCGTCTGGGCCATCGCACAGCATTAATGAGTCGTATTGGTAAAGATGCCGCCGGGCAATTTATTCTCGACCATTGCCGCAAAGAGAATATTGATATTCAAAGCCTGAAGCAGGACGTCAGCATAGATACCTCTATTAACGTTGGACTGGTGACGGAGGATGGCGAGCGGACGTTTGTCACAAACCGTAACGGCAGTCTGTGGAAATTGAATATTGACGATGTTGATTTTTCGCGGTTTTCTCAGGCGAAATTATTATCTCTGGCCAGTATTTTCAACAGTCCTCTATTGGATGGTAAAGCGCTAACAGAAATTTTTACGCAAGCTAAAGCCCGGCAGATGATTATCTGTGCCGATATGATCAAACCGCGGTTGAATGAAACGCTGGATGATATTTGCGAAGCATTGAGTTATGTCGATTATCTGTTTCCTAATTTTGCCGAGGCAAAATTACTCACTGGGAAAGAGACACTGGATGAAATTGCTGACTGCTTTCTTGCGTGCGGCGTAAAAACGGTGGTGATTAAAACGGGTAAAGACGGCTGCTTTATCAAGCGTGGTGACATGACGATGAAGGTGCCGGCGGTCGCAGGAATAACCGCCATCGACACTATTGGCGCAGGCGATAACTTTGCTTCTGGCTTTATAGCGGCTCTGTTAGAAGACAAAAATCTGCGTGAATGCGCACGCTTTGCCAATGCAACGGCGGCTATCTCGGTTCTAAGCGTCGGTGCCACCACCGGTGTAAAAAACAGAAAGCTGGTCGAACAATTGCTGGAAGAATACGAAGGATAATGAAGGCAAATGAAAAAGATACCTTTAGGCACAACGGATATAACGCTTTCGCGAATGGGGTTGGGGACATGGGCCATTGGCGGCGGTCCTGCATGGAATGGCGATCTCGATCGGCAAATATGTATTGATACGATTCTTGAAGCCCATCGTTGCGGCATTAACCTGATTGATACTGCGCCAGGATATAACTTTGGCAATAGTGAGGTTATCGTCGGTCAGGCGTTAAAAAAACTGCCCCGTGAACAGGTTGTAGTAGAAACCAAATGCGGCATTGTCTGGGAACGAAAAGGGAGTTTATTCAACAAAGTTGGCGATCGGCAGTTGTATAAAAACCTTTCCCCGGAATCTATCCGCGAAGAGGTAGAAGCCAGCTTGCAACGTCTGGGTATTGATTACATCGATATCTACATGACGCACTGGCAGTCGGTGCCGCCATTTTTTACGCCGATAGCTGAAACTGTCGCAGTGCTCAATGAGTTAAAGGCCGAAGGGAAAATTCGCGCTATAGGCGCTGCTAACGTCGATGCTGACCATATCCGCGAGTATCTGCAATATGGTGAACTGGATATTATTCAGGCGAAATACAGTATCCTCGACCGGGCAATGGAAAGCGAACTGCTGCCGCTATGTCGTGATAATGGCATTGTGTTACAGGTTTATTCCCCGCTAGAGCAGGGATTGTTGACCGGTACCATCACTCGTGATTATGTTCCGGGCGGCGCTCGGGCAAATAAAGTCTGGTTCCAGCGTGAAAACATGCTGAAAGTGATTGATATGCTTGAACAGTGGCAGCCACTCTGTGCTCGTTATCAGTGCACAATTCCCACTCTGGCACTGGCGTGGATATTAAAACAGAGTGATTTAATCTCCATTCTTAGTGGGGCTACTGCGCCGGAACAGGTACGTGAAAATGTCGCGGCACTGAATATCAACTTATCGGATGCAGACGCAACATTGATGAGGGAAATGGCAGAGGCTCTGGAGCGTTAAATACTCAACACGATTCACCTCTGTTTCTGTGAAAACTGTGATTAAAATCTGTGATTCAAACAGGTTATTTTGAAAGTAAACATCGGTTATGCGATAATCGCGCTAATGTGATGTAAAAAGATACAGGGGTGTAATCGTGGCGGCAAAAGACAGGATTCAGGCAATTAAGCAAATGGTTGCCAACGATAAAAAGGTGACAGTCTCAAATTTGAGTGGGATTTTTCAGGTAACCGAAGAAACCATTCGCCGCGATCTTGAGAAGCTGGAAGATGAAGGCTTTTTGACCAGAACCTATGGTGGTGCTGTTTTAAATACAGCGATGTTGACGGAGAATATCCATTTTTATAAGCGCGCTTCATCGTTTTATGAAGAGAAGCAGCTTATTGCACGCAAGGCGCTACCCTTTATCGACAATAAAACCACTATGGCAGCCGATTCCAGTAGTACCGTTATGGAATTGCTCAAATTGTTGCAGGACCGTAGTGACCTGACGTTGCTAACTAACTCGGCGGAAGCGATTCATGTTCTGGCTCAATCAGAAATTAAAGTCGTTTCAACGGGGGGGGAACTAAACAAAAATACACTTTCCCTGCAAGGAAGAATTACTAAAGAGATCATCAGCCGCTACCATGTCGATATCATGGTAATGAGTTGTAAAGGTCTTGATATTAACAGCGGCGCGCTGGACTCTAACGAAGCGGAAGCTGAAATCAAAAAGACAATGATCCGTCAGGCGACAGAAGTTGCGTTATTGGTTGATCACTCTAAGTTTGATCGCAAAGCTTTTGTCCAGTTAGCTGACTTTAGTCATATTAATTACATAATAACTGATAAATCACCGGGTGCAGAGTGGATAGCATTTTGCAAAGACAATAATATCCAGCTGGTGTGGTAATTTAAGCACACGTTGTCAATATTATTTGTTCCTGCGCCTGGAAAATAAAATGATGATAAAGATGCGGCAAGTGAATTTGCCGCAATTGTTACCTTTTTAGCAAATCCGAGGCACCTAATGGAACAATATGATCAAATTGGCGCAAGACTGGACCGCTTGCCTTTGGCCCGGTTTCATTATCGTATATTTGGTATTATAAGCTTTAGTCTGTTATTAACGGGTTTTTTGAGTTATTCAGGCAATGTTGTTTTAGCAAAGCTGGTAAGCAATGGATGGTCAAATAATTTCCTCAATGCTGCCTTTACCTCGGCATTAATGTTTGGTTATTTCATCGGCTCTCTTACCGGTGGGTTCATCGGTGATTATTTTGGGCGGCGCAGGGCTTTTCGCATAAATCTTCTCATCGTCGGTATTGCGGCAACAGGGGCCGCTTTTGTCCCTGATATGTACTGGCTCATTTTCTTTCGCTTCCTGATGGGCACAGGAATGGGGGCGCTGATTATGGTTGGCTATGCTTCGTTTACGGAGTTTATCCCCGCGACGGTGCGTGGAAAATGGTCCGCGCGGCTGTCATTTGTCGGTAACTGGTCGCCCATGCTGTCTGCGGCGATAGGCGTGGTGGTTATCGCTTTTTTTAGTTGGCGGATAATGTTTCTGCTGGGTGGTATTGGCATACTGTTAGCCTGGTTTCTCTCAGGTAAATACTTTATTGAGTCGCCTCGATGGTTGGCGGGGAAAGGGCAAATCGCAGGTGCAGAAAGCCAACTTCGTGAAGTAGAGCAGCAAATTGAAAGAGAGAAGAGTGTTCGTTTACCCCCGCTTACTTTGAATCAGAGCAACAGCAAGGCTAACGTAATCAATGGTACTTTCTGGCTGCTGTTTAAAGGGGAAATGTTACGACGTACATTAGTCGCGATTACTGTTTTAATTGCAATGAACATTTCACTTTATACCATCACCGTATGGATACCGACCATATTTGTTAACTCCGGCATTGATGTTGATAAATCAATATTAATGACTGCTGTTATTATGATTGGCGCTCCGGTAGGTATATTTATTGCGGCATTAATTATTGATCATTTTCCTCGTCGATTATTTGGCTCCGCCTTGCTTATTATTATTGCCATGTTAGGCTATATCTATTCAATTCAGACTACAGAGTGGGCGATTTTAATCTATGGCCTGGTGATGATCTTCTTTTTATACATGTATGTTTGCTTCGCGTCGGCGGTTTATATCCCGGAGCTTTGGCCAACGCATTTACGCCTGCGCGGTTCGGGTTTCGTTAATGCCGTCGGACGGATCGTCGCGGTCTTCACGCCTTATGGCGTTGCGGCACTATTAACGCATTATGGGTCAATCACGGTGTTTATGGTGCTTGGCGTGATGTTAGTGCTCTGTGCGCTGGTTCTCTCCATTTTTGGCATCGAAACGCGGAAGGTGTCGCTGGAAGAGATTTCTGAGGTGAATTAAATCTTTCGTTGATGGCGTCAATTGCCAGATGTACCACTGACGTGTTTTATCTGGCCTACAATGGCAGTACAGAATTGTAGGCCAGCATAAAATTACTCCTGCGTCTCTTCCCAGTCTGCCAGCGTATATAGCGTTGCCCCAGCTGCTGACATCTCCATAAACGCGTGCGCACTGTCCTGTGGCTGGATATTCACGCCACGACAACCATCGGTAATCACATTAACCTTATAACCTAACTGTAACGCGTCCAGCACGGTAAACTTCACGCAATAGTCAGTAGCCAGGCCCATAATGATCAATTCATCGATTTCATGATCGCGTAACCAGTCATCGAGCGTGGTTTTCTGCCGACGGCCGTTATCAAAAAAGGCACTGTAACTGTCAACTAAAGGATTTTCGCCTTTATGGAACACCGCTGCGATCGCTTTTTGGTTCAGTAACGGATGTAATTGTGCGCCTTCACTGTTCTGCACACAGTGATCTGGCCAGAAGGTTTGTGGCAAACCGTCGAGTTGGCCTGGCGTATAAGGCTCTACACCGTGCTGACTGGCAAAACTGCCGTGATTCGCCGGGTGCCAGTCTTGACTGGCGATAACCGCTTCACCGCGCGACTGGCACCAGTCAATCAGGCGGTTAGCGACATCCACCGTACTGTCACCTTCCGGCACGGCGAGCGCGCCACCAGCACAGAAATCATTTTGTAAATCGACCAGTAACAGGGCGCGAGGGGGCATTGCAGTCTCCTTAATCATCCGGCGTCAGTTCGCCGCGCAGGTTTTGGCTCATGGCCTTGCGAATGGTTTCAGTATCCAGTTCCTGGCTAAGCAGGTAATGCAGTTTGGTTAGCGTAGCTTCTACTGTCATATCAGCTCCACCAATGACGCCGGCATGGGCGAGGGCGTTACCAGTGGCATAGCCACCCATGTTCACTTTGCCGGACATACATTGTGTCAGGTTGACTACCACAATTCCGCGATCGCTGGCTTCTTGTAATTCTTGCAGGAAGGCTTTGTTTTGTGGCGCATTACCCACGCCATATGAGCGCAGAATCAATGCTTTCACCGGTTGGCGCAGAAAATTGCGCACGACGTCAGCAGAAATCCCCGGATAAATCGTCACTACGCCAATTGGTTGTGGGGTGATTGGATGAACGATCAATTCCCCTTCACCGTGCGGGGCGGGGGGCGTATTCAAACGACGAATATGGATACCTGCTTCCAGTAACGGAGGAAGGTTTGGAGAGGCAAACGCATCAAAACCATCGGCATGGGCTTTGGTGGTACGGTTGCCACGATAAAGTCGATTATTAAAAAAGAGAGTTACTTCGTTGATAGGATAATTCGCCGCAACGTACAACGCATTCAGCAGATTAATTTGTCCGTCAGAGCGTAACTCAGCCAGCGGGATTTGTGACCCTGTCACAATGACCGGTTTACCGAGATTCTCGAGCATGAACGACAGCGCAGAGGCGGTATACGCCATCGTGTCGGTGCCGTGCAGAATGACAAAACCATCATAGTCGTCATAATGCGCTTTAATATCTTCAGCAATATGCTGCCAGTCTTCTGGCGTCATATCTGAAGAGTCCATCAGCGGCGTATATTCATGAATGGTGAAATCTGGCATCTCCGGGCGATGGAATTCCGGCATCAGCGCCAGTTGGCGTTGTAGATGACCTGACACCGGAATATAACCCTGCTCGGAACGCTGCATCCCGATGGTCCCGCCCGTGTAGGCGACGTAAATTGATTTCTTTTGCATGATATTGATATGAATGATATCGAAAGAGCAAAAGTATATACGTGAGGGGCAGCGAGCGCACCTGGATACTCTGTGGATATGAGAAAAGTCCGGCAGAACGGAGGGATTAGTGTCCAGCCGGAGAAAAGTGGTTAATCCTGCAACGCATAGGTTACGGTGGTGACTACGCGTACCGTTTTATTAATCGCCGTAGGATCATCTTCATCACTGCCACTGGCGAAGATCTGGAACACGCCTTGTGAGGCATCGCTAATTGACCCCACCTGGCTACCTGAGTCCGTTGCAAATTGTAATGCTGCGTTGCGTGCATCTTTGGTGGCGGCGGCAATCATCTCAGCGCGCAGTGCGCCAATACCATTAAAGCGATAGGCGACTTTGCTCTCAGCGATAGCGCCCTCCGTAGCGACTTGCAGTTCGTTTAATTTCGCGACGACTTTTTCGACAGCAGCAACATTATGGGTTTTTATCGTCACTGACCCGTCTGCGTTATAGCGTGGCATTGTGGGATCATCTTTCAGATAAAAGGAATCTGTTCGCTTGCTTGTCCATTGGCCCTGGGTTATCTCTTTCTCGTTAATCCCCTGAGCATTGAGTTCGGCAACAATTTTTTTCTGCGCGTCTTCCAGTTTCGGGAACAGTTCGCCGGGAATATTACCCTTAAAGTTAATCGCAATTGTTAATTCTGCCGTATCTGCGCGAACTTCTTTTTCAGAAAGCCCACGCACATTTACATAACGGTTATTGGTTTTTAAATGTTTAACACCATCGCCAACAAAATAACCACAGGCGCTAATCCCCAGTCCGAGGACGATAGCGGCAATTAAAGAGGGGGCCTTATTCACTGATGACTCCATATCAGATGCTAAATGAGCAAGGGAATGTAGTGGAGAGAGGGAGTGAAAGACAGTCCGATTCAGGAGTGTGGCCGACAGCATATCGGCCACATTTTTGCAGGATTTAACGCACGTTGGCGCAGGTCAGGCAAAACGCATAACGGTTTTGTGGGTCGTTAAACGCTGCCAGCTTGTCGCTTTCACTTTTAACGGTAGAGGCTACCGAGGCCAGCGGTGCAGGTAACATGGCCTGGAACGCATCTGGCAACATTGCCCGGACAGAACCAGACATATTGTCCATCACTTTGTCGAAGAAGGTCGGTTCATCAACGTAGTATTCCAGATGCCACTGTTTCACTTTTGCCAGCTCTGCTGCTTTGGCAACCGCATCATCGAAATCCCCGAGACTATCGACCAGCCCGTTAGCTTTTGCATCCTGACCGGTCCAGACGTGGCCCTGGGCGATTTTATCAATCTGCTCCGGCGTCGAATGACGCGCATCAGCAACCAGCGTGATAAAGCGTTTATAGCCATTCTCAATGCTTAACTGCATCATCTGCTGCGCTTCCGGCGGCAGTGCCTTGGTGATAGAAACATCCGCCAGCGGTGAAGTTGAGACGCCATCGGTATGAACACCAATCGAATCCAAACTATTTTCTACGGTAGTGATCACGCCGAAGATACCGATAGAACCGGTCAGGGTGCTGGGGTTAGCCACAATGTAATTAGCTGGCGTGGAAATCCAGTAACCACCAGATGCCGCCATGCCGCCCATCGATACAACCACAGGCTTACCCGCTGCCCTGGCTGCTGCCAGTTCAGCGCGAATCACTTCAGAGGCGGTAACGCTGCCGCCAGGGCTATTAACACGCAGAACAATCGCTTTCACTTTCGGGTCAAGGCGAGCGTCGCGGATTTGTGCCGCAGTGGTATCACCGCCAACATTCCCCTGAGTTTCCTCGCCATCCATAATTGCGCCATTCGCGAAGACGACACCGATGCTGTCACCGGTATCTGCCGGCGTTTTCAATGCGTAATCGTAATAACTGATGGCGCGATAATTTTTATCAGTCTTACTCCAGCCGAACTCTTTGGTCAGAGCTTTTTCGATTTCGGCACTTGATGCCAGTGCATCGACCAGCTTGTTTTCCAGCGCATATTTCGCGGTATCGCCACCTGTTTTGGTTAAACTCTCAAGCAACCCTTGCGCACCAGGGAATACCTGCTGAGCAGGGATCTGCCGGTTAGCGGCAACAGTATTCAGATAGTTTTGCCACAGCTCACCGATCCAGCGGCTGTCAGCTTCGCGGGCTGCCGGTGACATATCATCACGAATAAACGGTTCAACGGCAGATTTATACGTACCCACGCGGAACACATGGGTGGAGACTTTCAGCTTATCCAGTAACGATTTGTAGTACAGACCGTTGGTAGCAAAACCGTGCAGATCCACCACGCCTTGTGGAGATAGCCAAATTTTGTTGGCGAAACTGGCGAGATAATATTGCCCCTGGCTGTAGTTCTCGCCTATGGCATAAACTGGCTTCCCGCTGTCACGAAACTCTTTCAGGGCTTTGCCGATGTACTGCATAGACGGCTGGTCGCCGCCTGCGAAGTTTTTCAGATCCATCACGATACCGGTGATATTGCGGTCGTCCTTCGCCTGGCGAATGGTGTTGACGATATCAAACAGTGAGTTTTCCTGCAGACGGTCGGAACTGGCACCAAGGAGCTGGCGGCTTAGCTTACTAAACCGCTGAGAACTGTCGGGTTTATCGACGATTACACCAGATATGTCCAGCAGCAGCGCGCCACGACTGGCCGTTTCTTTCGAATCACCACCACTGACCTGCATCCAGATCCCCACACCAACCAGTACGAGAAAAATAAAGAACAGGTTAAGTACCATTTCACGGACGAAATTCAGCAGACGCCACGTCCATTTAAAAAATCCGGCAATAAATCGCCAAAGGGTTCGCATGTATTCTCCCAACTTAAGGTCACACCTGTCACAGGCGCAATAGATGTGGTTATCGTAATGACCCAACCGGCACTTGTCAGCAGGAATTGCGGACTGTGCTGTAACAAAATCCACTCTCGTGTTAATTTTGTGAATAAATATCATGACAGGAGTTAATCAAATGGATGCACTCGAACTATTGATCAATCGCCGTAGCGCCTCCCGCCTGGCTGAACCTGCGCCAACGGGTGAACAACTGCAAAACATCCTGCGTGCGGGTATGCGTGCCCCGGACCATAAGTCCATGCAACCGTGGCATTTTTTTGTGATTGAAGGGGAAGGACGCGAGCGTTTCAGCGCATTATTGGAACAGGGGGCGATTGCTGCCGGTAGTGATGACAAAGCTATCGACAAAGCGCGTAATGCGCCGTTCCGCGCACCGCTCATCATAACGGTGGTGGCAAAATGCGAAGAAAATCATAAAGTCCCGCGCTGGGAACAGGAAATGTCTGCGGGATGTGCGGTCATGGCGATGCAAATGGCAGCAGTTGCCCAGGGGTTTGGCGGCATCTGGCGTAGTGGCGCATTAACTGAAAGTCCGGTAGTGCGTGAAGCATTCGGTTGCCGTGAGCAGGATAAAATTGTCGGTTTTCTCTACCTTGGTACGCCGCAGTTGAAAGCATCTACATCGATAAACGTTCCGGACCCGACGCCGTTTGTGACTTATTTCTGATAATTGTCGCGAAACTGTCTGGATTGTGAGCAAAGGCGCAGGAATTCAGACACTCTCACTTATCACTTCATGGAATGAGGGTTACCATACCCGGATTGCATTGACAGGAGATGTCCATGAGCGAGAACTCGATTCGTTTGACCCAATACAGCCACGGTGCAGGTTGCGGCTGTAAAATTTCCCCAAAAGTGTTGGAAACCATCCTGCACAGTGAGCAGGCGAAGTTTGTTGATCCGAATTTGCTTGTGGGTAATGAAACCCGCGACGATGCGGCGGTGTACGATCTGGGCAATGGCACCAGCGTTATCAGTACCACCGACTTCTTTATGCCGATCGTTGATAATCCTTTCGATTTTGGCCGCATTGCGGCGACTAACGCCATCAGCGATATCTTCGCGATGGGTGGCAAACCGATTATGGCGATTGCGATCCTCGGCTGGCCTATTAACAAACTTTCCCCTGAAATTGCCCGCGAAGTAACCGAAGGTGGACGCTATGCATGCCGTCAGGCGGGTATTGCGCTGGCTGGCGGTCACTCCATCGATGCGCCGGAGCCGATTTTTGGTCTGGCGGTAACGGGGATCGTACCGACCGAGCGGGTGAAGAAAAACAGTACTGCACAAGCCGGATGCAAACTGTTCCTGACGAAACCGCTGGGAATTGGCGTTCTTACTACGGCTGAGAAAAAATCACTGCTGAAACCAGAACATCAGGGACTAGCGACGGAAGTGATGTGCCGGATGAACATCGCAGGCGCGTCCTTTGCCAACATCGAAGGCGTAAAAGCGATGACTGACGTGACTGGTTTTGGTCTGCTGGGGCATTTGAGCGAAATGTGTCAGGGTGCTGGTGTGCAGGCGCGAGTCGACTATGAAGCGATCCCGAAACTGCCGGGGGTTGAAGAGTACATTAAGTTGGGCGCAGTGCCTGGCGGCACCGAACGTAACTTTGCCAGCTATGGGCATCTGATGGGTGAAATGCCGCGTGAAGTGCGCGATCTGCTGTGCGATCCGCAAACTTCTGGCGGTCTGCTGCTGGCGGTCATGCCGGAAGCAGAAAATGAGGTCAAAGCTACAGCCGCCGAGTTTGGCATGGAACTGACGGCGATTGGCGAACTGGTGCCAGCGCGCGGCGGTCGTGCCATGGTTGAGATCCGTTAATTCAATGCGGTTGTTTATTGCCGAAAAACCGAGTCTGGCGCGCGCCATTGCTGATGTCCTGCCCAAACCGCACCGGAAAGGCGATGGCTTTATCGAGTGCGGTAATGGCCAGGTGGTGACCTGGTGTATCGGTCACCTGCTTGAGCAGGCGCAGCCAGACGCCTACGACAGTCGCTATGCGCGCTGGAACCTGGCCGATCTCCCCATTGTCCCGGAAAAGTGGCAATTACAGCCACGACCCTCCGTGACCAAACAACTTAACGTCATCAAACGCTTTCTGCATGAAGCCAGCGAAATCGTTCACGCCGGTGACCCGGACCGTGAAGGGCAATTGCTGGTAGATGAAGTGCTGGACTACCTGCAACTGGCACCAGAAAAGCGCCAGCAGGTACAGCGTTGTTTGATAAACGACCTGAACCCGCAGGCGGTTGAGCGGGCGATCGATCGTCTTCGCTCCAATAGCGAGTTTGTACCACTGTGCGTTTCTGCGCTGGCGCGAGCACGAGCCGACTGGTTATACGGCATCAATATGACCCGCGCGTACACCATTCTCGGTCGTAATGCGGGTTATCAGGGCGTGCTTTCCGTGGGCCGCGTGCAGACGCCCGTGCTCGGGCTGGTGGTGCGCCGCGATGAAGAAATTGAAAACTTCGTGGCGAAAGACTTCTTTGAAGTCAAAGCGCATATCGTGACACCTGCCGATGAGCGGTTTACCGCTATCTGGCAACCGAGCGAAGCGTGTGAACCGTACCAGGATGAAGAAGGGCGCTTGTTACATCGTCCGCTGGCGGAGCATGTGGTCAACCGCATCAGCGGCCAACCGGCTATTGTCACCAGCTATAACGATAAACGGGAATCAGAATCCGCACCGCTGCCGTTTTCGCTTTCGGCGTTGCAGATTGAAGCGGCTAAACGCTTTGGTCTGAGTGCGCAGAACGTGCTTGATATCTGCCAGAAGTTGTACGAAACGCACAAGCTAATCACTTATCCGCGTTCCGATTGTCGCTATCTGCCAGAAGAGCATTTTGCCGGACGCCACGCGGTGATGAATGCTATCGGCGTCCATGCGCCGGATCTGTTGCCGCAACCAGTGGTAGATCCAGATATACGCAACCGCTGTTGGGATGACAAAAAGGTCGATGCGCACCACGCCATCATCCCGACCGCGAGGAGTTCTGCCATCAACCTGACGGAAAACGAGGCGAAGGTCTATAACCTGATTGCTCGTCAGTATTTGATGCAGTTCTGTCCGGACGCGGTGTTCCGCAAGTGTGTTATCGAACTGGAAATAGCCAAAGGCAAATTTGTCGCTAAAGCCCGTTTTCTAGCTGAAGCAGGCTGGCGCACGCTGTTAGGCAGCAAAGAGCGCGATGAAGAAAACGACGGCACGCCACTGCCTGTGGTGGCGAAAGGCGATGAGTTGCTGTGTGAAAAAGGTGAGGTGGTAGAGCGACAAACGCAGCCGCCGCGCCATTTTACCGATGCAACACTGCTTTCGGCGATGACCGGGATCGCGCGCTTTGTTCAGGATAAAGATCTGAAAAAGATCCTTCGTGCGACCGATGGTCTGGGGACAGAAGCGACTCGCGCCGGGATTATTGAACTGTTGTTCAAGCGTGGCTTTCTGACCAAAAAAGGGCGCTATATCCACTCCACCGACGCCGGAAAAGCGTTATTCCATTCGCTGCCAGAAATGGCTACGCGACCGGACATGACCGCGCACTGGGAATCGGTGCTGACGCAAATCAGCGAAAAGCAGTGCCGCTATCAGGACTTTATGCAACCGTTGGTGGGGACGCTGTATCAGTTGATTGATCAGGCCAAACGTACGCCGGTGCGGCAGTTTCGCGGCATAGTGGCTCCAGATGGCGGAGAAGGAAATAAAAAGACTTCATCACGTAAGCGAGCAGCGAAAAAAAGCCCGCCAGCAGCAGAGGCGGGCAGTGGAGTGATAATGTAATGCTCTGATGCAGTCAGTTTTCGTAGGCCAGATAAGGCGTTCACGCCGCATCTGGCATAAACGCCTGAAACGGCGCTAATGACTTAAATCACACCCTGCGCCAGCATCGCATCGGCAACCTTCACAAAACCGGCAATGTTCGCGCCCTGCACGTAGTTGGTTTGCTCACCTTCACCACCATGCTCAACACAGGCATGGTGGATATCCAGCATGATGTGATGCAAACGTGCGTCAACTTTCTCGGCTTTCCAGCCCAGGCGCGCAGCGTTTTGCGCCATTTCCAGGCCGGATGTAGCTACGCCACCAGCATTAGCCGCTTTACCCGGTGCAAACAGTACGCCTGCCTGCTGGAACAGTTCAGTCGCTTCGATGGTGGTCGGCATATTCGCCCCTTCGGCGACGGCTTTAACGCCATTGGCGATAAGCTGATGCGCGGCGTCTACATCCAGTTCGTTCTGGGTGGCGCAAGGCAGGGCGATATCAACCGGTACAGACCACGGCTGTTGGCCTTCGAGATAGACCAGGCCAAATTCTTTGGCGTAATCTGCCACTCGACCATCGCGGCTGGCTTTGATTTCGATAAGACGCGCCAGTTTCTCTTTAGTGAATCCGCTTTCATCAACGACAGTGCCACTGGAATCTGACGCAGTAATCACACGGGCACCAAATTCCATCGCTTTTTCGATAGCGTACTGAGCGACGTTGCCGGAGCCAGAAACGGAAACGCGCATCCCTTCAAAACCCATACCGTGGCGTTTTAGCATTGCCTCGGTGAAATAAACCAGACCGTAGCCGGTAGCTTCCGGGCGAATAAGACTGCCGCCAAAAGAAAGCCCCTTACCGGTGAAGACGCAGGCGGTATTGTTGGAGAGCTTTTTCATCATCCCCGCCATAAAGCCGACTTCACGACCACCAACGCCGATATCGCCCGCCGGAACGTCGGTATCTGCGCCCAGGTGGCGATACAGTTCAGTCATTAGCGCCTGGCAGAACCGCATCACTTCGCCTTCGCTTTTCCCTTTCGGGTCGAAATCGCTGCCGCCTTTACCACCGCCCATCGGCAGAGTTGTCAGGGCATTTTTGAAGGTTTGTTCAAAGCCGAGGAATTTGAGAATGGAGAGGTTTACCGACGGATGGAAGCGCATACCACCTTTGTACGGGCCGATGGCGGAGCTGAACTGCACGCGCCATGCACGGTTGACCTGCACCTGGTTGCGATCGTCAACCCATACCACGCGAAACTGGATCACGCGCTCCGGCTCAACCAAGCGCTCCAGTAATGACATTTGGCGATATTTTGGATTTTGTTCAAGAAAAGGCCAGAGTGTGGTCATTACTTCACGAACGGCTTGCGCGAACTCGGTTTGATTCGGGTCGCGCTTTTGGACATGGTTGAGGAATGACTCCAGAGAATATGTCTGATCCATAGATATAAAACCCTTATATATTAATACGATTATGCTTATGTTGTTTATGTCATGTGCTTTTGCAGTTTTCGACTATACCATCAAGAATGTGACGGTAAGCAAGAAAAAAATGACTCACGAAAGCAAATTAATAACGGGAGAAATCTCATAACCAAAAGCGATAACTCAGACGCTAAAGTTTTGCCGCCAGGCTACCGTTATCAGTAGCAGAGACAAAAACGTTAAGGAGTTCCCTGTGAGTCGAGCATTGTTCGCCCTAGCATTGGCATTTCCATTAATTGCACTGGCTAACCCGCATTATCGTCCGGACGTGGAGGTGAACGTACCGCCAGAAGTGTTCAGTTCAGGCGGGCAGTCAGCGCAGCCCTGTACTCAGTGCTGCGTTTATCAGGATAAAAATTATTCTGAAGGGGCGGTAATTAAAGCCGAAGGAATACTGCTGCAATGCCAGCGGGATGACAAAACTCTTAGCACTAATCCGCTGGTCTGGCGGCGCGTAAAGCCATAAACGCCTTTAATAGTGGAATGTCAGCAGGGGCCAGCGGATATTGCAGAGCCTCTTCAGGTGAGCACCAGACCAGCGCCTGATGTTCATGTGCCTGTAACGTCCCGTGGAAGTTGGGTATGTGCCAGGCATGAAGATGGATAATCCGCCCCGACACTTCTCGCTGATGGCTGGCAACATACTCACCCACAGTTGCTTCGATGCCCAATTCTTCGCGTAACTCACGCACTAGCGCCTGCCGCTGGCTTTCATCCGGCTCGACTTTACCACCGGCAAACTCCCATAATCCCGCCTGATCGCTATGGGCGGGGCGTTGAGCGAGTAAAATTTTGCCATCACGTTCGATGATGGCGGCAACAACTTCAATCATATTCATAAATTACACACGGGCAGATAAGCGAAAAATGCCATAATATCCGCACTGTTGCTCAATCAGAAAGGCTTTATATTTAAGGAGTGCCTGTGTTAGACCGCCATCTTCATCCCCGAATTAAACCTTTGTTGCATCAGTGTGTGAAGGTGCTGGATAAACCCGGCATTACGCCAGATGGTTTAACATTAGTGGGATTTGCCATCGGCGTGCTGGCACTGCCGTTTCTGGCGCTGGGCTGGTATCTGGCGGCGCTAATCGTCATTTTGTTGAACAGGCTGCTTGATGGTCTGGACGGCGCGTTGGCGCGGCGAAGAGGACTTACCGACGCGGGTGGCTTTCTCGATATTTCTCTCGATTTTCTTTTTTACGCACTGGTGCCTTTTGGGTTTATCCTCGCCGCACCGGAGCAAAACGCGCTGGCAGGCGGCTGGCTGCTGTTTGCGTTTATTGGCACGGGAAGCAGTTTTCTCGCATTTGCTGCGCTGGCGGCGAAACATCAGATTGATAATCCCGGTTATGCGCATAAATCGTTTTATTATCTGGGCGGGTTAACCGAAGGCAGCGAGACGATTTTGCTGTTTGTTCTGAGTTGCCTCTTGCCAGCTTATTTTCCGTGGTTTGCGTGGGTATTTGGTGCGTTGTGCTGGATGACGACCTTTACGCGGGTGTGGAGTGGGTATCTGACGCTGAAGTCGCTCCAGCGCCAGTAATTGCAATGTTATTTGCTGCTGTCCGGGCCGCGCTCACCGGTTGCTACGGGATTTTTCGGATCGCTGCTCCATTCGTACCAGCCGCCGTCGTAAACGGAGACGTTATTCCAGCCCATTGCTCGTGCGTACATAAAGGTTTCGGACGCGCGCCAGCCGGTGCCGCAGTAGAATGAAACTTGCTGATCTGGTTTGATATTCCATGCTTTCCACATAGCGGCAATATCATCGGCGCTACGCATGGTGCCATCCGGGTTATGGAAATCTTCCATATGCGTCGAGTCGCTACCAGCGTGTCCCCAACGGGCTCCGGCTATTTCACCTTTTGGCTTAATATAGCTGTAACCACTGGTCGTACCGATAAATTCTGGCCACGAACGAATGCTCACCAGCGATGCATCCTGGCGATGCAGCAGCCCACGGGCCTGTTCCATATCAAGCATCAACTGCGGTTGCGCCGGGATCTTCACGCCGAAATCCGGTTCAGCTTTCACTTTCGGTGGCGTTCCGCGCTCAACAGGCAGTCCCGCGTCGGACCAGGTTTGCCAGCCGCCGTCCAGCAGGCGCACATCTTTCACCCCTGCATAGAGCATAATCTGTGCTACACGCGCTGCTGCGTATACATCGCGACCATATAGAATCACCGTGGTGTCATGACGAATGCCATGCTTTGCCAGCATCGCTTTCAGTTGTTCATCAGAGACTTTATTCCACAGCGGTTCGCTTTCCACTTCATTGGTATCGATGTAATCCGCGCCGGGAATATGGCTGATAAGGTAAAGCTTAGGAGCGCCCCAGGCCGCTTCAATGACTTTCCAGTCACCGGCAGGTTTCGCTGTAACGTCTTTTCCTTGTTGCAGGTCATGCAGCCATTGCGGATAAACCAGCTGCTCAAAGTGCGGCAGTTTTTGCAGACGGGAAGGTTCGCTTAGCGCGTCACTCAAAATGGAGATATGCGTAAAACCTGCTTTTTGCAGTCGCGTTTTGACGGCGTCGACATCTTTGTCATTACCGTACAGCGCCACCGGAGCGTCGGTTTTCAGGTTATGTAGCTTGATCCACGCGTTGAGCTGTTCGGTGCTCATTTTGTCGAGCCAGCTAGCAGAAAGGTTTAAGGCGGCAGGTTCATGACCGGAAGGGCCATTTAAGGTTTGTGGCCAGCCGTTATAAAACGCGCTGGGGCGAGTATCTATCGCTTTGCCATTTTGTTGTTGAAGCTGGTCAAGAGTAAGAGGCTTCGCCAGTTCAGCGGCCCACGAAGAAGCGCAAGCCAGCCCTAAAGCCATTGCCAGCGCGGTCATTTGAGAAACACGTTTCATCGAAAATCCCGACATTGTAGTTTTGAGTGCGCCATTCTGAACTGACACATTGGGAAAAACTTTGCGTTATCGCAGTTTGTTGTAATTTTCTGACCACTGCGCCATATCCAGAACGGGACTATCGGCAGGAACATCCTGAAGATCGTGGGTGACCTGAACGACGGGGATCGCCAGTTCGCGAACTTCGCTGAACACCCACTGGCGAAAATTATCGCGCAGAGCCACATCAAGACGGCTGAACGGCTCATCCAGTATTAACGCTTTAGGCTGTGCGAGAAGGGCACGTAGCAAGGCTACCCGCGCTCGCTGGCCGCCCGATAATGTCGCCGGATCCTGATGAAAAGTTCCGCCAAGCCCTGTCCGTTCAAGCGCATCATTTACTGCATTGTGCCTTGCAGCCCCTTTCAGGGTCGCCGGTAGCGCCAGCAATAAATTTTGCCCGACGCTGAACTGGTCAAATAACAGTGCATCCTGGAATAGAATACCAATCTGACGCTGTGCGGTGGGTAGCATGTCAATCCGTTGCTCATTGAGCCATAGCTCACCTGTACAAGAAAACTGTCCTGCCAGCGCACCAATCATCCATGAAAACAGAGAAGATTTACCACAGCCTGAAGGACCCATTAACGTGACAATGTCACCTTTATCCACCGTAAAGTTAACGTTTGTCAGCAAGCGGCTTTCTGGTAAACGTAGCGAAACATTTTTCACGCAGAGCATTAGCGGAGTCCTTGTCTGACATAACCTACCCATTTTGCGACTAACGCGGTCAGGGCAAAAATAATAAGCGGCAACAGTAGTTGCCATAAAGCCTGGGCGGCGAGAATGCCGTTGCTGCCGCCGCTGCTTAATGCCACCGCTTCAGTGGTGAGCGTCGGAAAACGCCCCGCGCCCAGCCACAGCGTCGGCATATACTGCGCAATACTGACTGAAAATCCCACCGCGAAGGTAATCAGCGCAGGGCGCAACATGAGTGGGCATTTCACGTAAAAGAAGATTTTGGCCCGCGACCAGCCCAGTGTTTGCGCAATCAAAATTATCCGTGAATCAATGCACTGCCAGGCGGGTTGCAGGATAAACAGCATCCACGGCATTACCCACAGCAGATGCCCCCAGACCACCGCTGTCCAGCTCCCATCTATGTTCAGCCATAGCGCCAGCATGTACTGGCCCGCCACCAGCGGCAGAGCGGGTAATAAAATGGGCAACCAGAGCCACAACTGGCGACGCTTTGCCCCCCATTCCAGCCACAGCAGTAACAGGACCAAAGCGATAAACGTCGCCACCAGCCCCATTGTCAGGCTGTTGATGAGCGCTTCACTATTGATCGTCGACTGATCCGCGAGGATCGCCAGCAGAGCCACACAGAGCACACCGGTTAAGGGTAAAAAAATCGCCAGTGTATTACCGAGTAATAAAGGCGTGGCGGGCTTACGAACGCCATCTTCCTGGGGGATCGTGCGTCGCCAGGCGCGCCATAACAGATAACCAAGCAAAACGTAGGCGGCGAGTAACAGCATCAGCAGCAGACTGGCAAGCGCGCCTTTTGTCTGTTGGTCAATGCCACCCTGGGTTAGCCACTGCCAGCTAATTACCGCCAGCGTCGGTGGATTACCCGGCCCGAGAATAATTGCCACATCCACGACCGACAACGACCATGCCACAATAGCCAGCATCGCCATTGCCAGTGCAGGCGCGACGGAGGGCAACAACAACCAGTTCAGACATTGCCAGCGGCTGTAGCCCAGCGAATCCAGTACAATAACCTGCTGCAACAGCCGTTTCTCGCTCAATACTGCCGCTAAGATCCACAGCAGAAATGCGCTTTCTTTCACCGCCAGGGTAAGGCCCAGCCCAATACCCAATTTATCCATCGGCGGAGTGAGAAAAGGAAAAACCTGATAAACCAGGCCACCTTCAGCAAACAGCAACAGGGCGCTGGTGGCAAAAGCCACATGGGGGATGGCGAGCAGCCACGGCAGACGGGCGCACATACGCGGCCATTTCGGCCCCGGCCACAGCGCGACTATCACCAGCAGGGCAATAAACAAAGCGCCGACCGCCGCGATGGTTGTCGATACCAGCGTTGCCAGTAAGGCCTGCGGTAACTGCGGATCGGCAAATAACGCATGCCAGTGTGCCAACGACAAAGCAGGCGATATCAGCGTGAGAGCTGCCGGGATCAGCGGTGCATAAATCACCACCACCATCGCCCACAGCAACAAGATTAATGCGTACCGTAACGGCGTAGCCATTCTTGTTCCAGCGCATTTACCCAGCCAGCATGCGGTTCCGCCAGTACCGGCGGCAGATCCTGCGGCATTCTTGATTGCAATGTTTCACGCTGCCCGTCAGGCAGTTTTTGTGGATCGAGAACCGATGGATCGCCCCATACAGCAGGATCTGCCTTACGCAGCTGTGCATCAGGTGAGAGCAGGAAATTGGCAACCACCTTCGCCGCAGCACTGGCATTCGCGTTGACCGGAACGGTGACAAAATGCACGTTGCCAATCATCCCCTCGTTAAAACCAAAACTGTAACTGCTTGCCGGCAAATCGCCACTGGCGATTTTTTGCTGGGCATGTGCAGGATTAAAGGTCAGCGACAGGCGCAATGTGCCAGCTTTCAGCAGAGCATCCATCCGCGCGGGCGAAGGTGGGAAATCCTTTCCTTCGCGCCATAAATACGGATGCAGCGCATCAAGATATTGCCACAAGGGCGCAGTGATACGGGCGAAAGTCGCATCGTTCGGCGCTTCTTTTAATGCTGCGGGATCTGGCGTCAGCATAATCAGTAACTGTTCAAGAAATGCGGTGCCAGTAAAGTCTGGCAGGCGCGGATAGGTAACCGTGCCAGGATTGGCTTTAGCAAATTCCAGTAAGTCTTGCGGTGTTTGTGGTGGCTGTGGCGTAACATCGCGGCGGGCGATAAACGTCAGTTGTGCGCCGCCCCACGGTGATTCTGCGCCTTCGACAGGTACAGAAAAATCTTCCCGTACCGGCAGTTGTGTATCGACATAACGCCAGTTTGGCAGAGTCTCAGCCCAGCCGGTTTGCAGTAAATTGGCCTCTTTTAAGGTGCGGAAGTTTTCGCCGTTCACCCAGAGCAGATCCACCGAGCCGCCCGTTTTACGTCCGGCAGCAGCTTCGGTCTGAATGCGCTTCACCGCGTCTGCGGCATCTGCCAGACGGACAATCTTCAGGTTTACATCATAATGGTTTTTCATCTCGCCGCTAACCCAGTCGAGATAGCGGTTAATTGCGGTATCGCCGCCCCAGGCGTTAAACCAGACGGTTTGCCCTTTGGCCTCATTTTTAATTTCCTGCCAGTCACTGGCATGTGTTGCCAGAGAAAACAGCGATAACAATCCCAGCAACCACCCACAATGGCGCATCATCTCTCCTTAAGAACGTTTTTCAGGAATACGGCACAGCCCCTGAGCGGGAATGTCCATGGCAGAATTAAAACGGGCTGACAGATTTTGCAGGCCGATCAATGCCGTCAGTTCGGTGAGCGCCTGAGCGTCAAAATGCGTAGCCAGTCGGGTACGCAGGGCTGCATCGACTGTTGGTGGCGTTACGCTGGCGGCTTCGGCGTACTCCAGCGCCAGCCGTTCTTCATCGCTAAAGAGCAGGCTTTGCCGCCAGTCAGCCACTGCCAGCAGTTTATCGGTGCTGCCAGTGCGCTCGGCGACTTTCATACTGGTGATATCCACGCAAAACTCACACAGGCACATTTGCGCAATGCGCGCGCTGACAAGCGATCGCACTACCGGATCGAGCGGTGAGCGTTTACGCTCCAGCCAACCGACAAACATCGACACCAGATAAAAGATAAACGGGATCCGCCCCCACCAGCGAATGGGGCTTAGCACCTCGCCGTAATGGCGACGATGCAGCCACGCCTGCGGACGTAAAATGAAAGGAATTTTGCTAAGCGGCGGTAAACCCATCAGGCATTCCTCTTCTGGCGTTCAAGCCATATTTTTTTCGCCATAAAAATCACCACGGTCAGGGCAAACAGAATAAACAGTCCGGTGACAAACCAGAAGGTACCGCCCGTTAACATACTGCCCGCCCAGGAATAAACAATAGTCGCCGGTAACTGACCAAGCCCGGTGGCGATAAAAAACGAGCGAAAACGTATTGACGTCAAACCGGCAGCATAGCTGATTGGATCGAAAGGGACAAAAGGCAATAACCGGCATACCAGGATAGTGTGTTTGCCGTAGCGAGTGAAAAATCCGTCCATACTGTCAAGCACGGTTTTACCGGTTAATTTTTCCACCACTTCGCGGCCCATCACTCTGGCGATAAAAAAGCATAGCGCCGCGCCTGCCATAGAACTGGTCCACGACAGCAAGCCACCCCAGAACGCGCCAAACAGCGACGCATTGGCAAAGGTAATTAAAAACGCAGGCAGCGGCGCAGCAATGGCCTGTAAAATCATCAAAATGAACGAGACAACTGCTGCCAGTGCGCCGTAAGACTGAATAAAGCGTTCTATACCCTGTTGGTCCACGGCGGCAAACGCCGCAACGCTGCGATTGATAAACTGATGGACGCCGGGAAGCAGTGCCCATGCCAGCAGCATAGCGAACAACAGGATGATGAGGGTTATACGGTAGTACCAGATTTTACGCGATTGCATCTTCATCATCCTTTATCGTGGCTTTATTCGGTGATTTTAAAGGTAACCGTAGCCAGCGTGTTATCTGCCGGGAGAACCGAGGCATTGCCTTTGAATTGCACTTCACCACGTTTTTCCACCGCACCATAAGTGTATGTTGCATTGCTGACGATGCCGACCGGGCAGCTATCCAGACATACCAGGCAGCCCGTTTTCTTCTCTTCTGCGGCGGCTAAATTACCGCCAAAGCGCATGTCCAGTTTTTTACCGTTATTGTCGACAATCACCTCATCGAATGAATACGCTTTTGCTGCCCCTTGCCAGTTGACCGAAATATCCAGTTTGCTGCCCGCTACATGAGTCGTTTCTTTATTCTCCATGGTCATGTTTTCGCCCGGGATACCACCGGCTTGTTTCAGTGCTTCATAAAATGCTTTCGGGGTCGCATAACCCATAAACAGCGATTTATGTCCGTTGGAGCCATCTTTAAACACTATGCCGTGTCGAGTGTCGTCTGTCAGGAAACGGCCATTAATTTGTACCAGCATGGTGACCGTATGGTTATTGTTATCGACACGCAGTGGTTGGCTGTCTGAAAGCCCGTCGTATTCCACTTTTGCTGCCGCATTCTCTTTTTGATCGCAGCCACTAAGCCCGGCAACGGCCAGTAAACACAGTGCAGCCAGTCCTTTTTTCCATGACGCTGAATAATGTTGCAACATCGTTCTATCCTTCATTTTTTGGGTGAGTAAGTGGGCTGCGGCGCGAAGCAGACAGATCCACGTGTTTGTGTCGGGCGTAGAGTTTGGCAAGCTGGACGAGAATAAACAGTGCCAGGCCCGCCAGACAGAGTTGTAAAATAAAGCGCAGCGTAATGCCTTCACTGGCGAGATCGCTGGCCATCACGGTATAAATAACTATACCGGGCAGGGTAGTGAGTGCCGAAATAAGGGTATAAGGCCAGAAGGCGATTGTGGTTAATCCGTAAGCGTAATTTTGAATATTGTAAGGAAACAACGGGATTAAGCGGGTCAGAATAAGAAAATCAATACCGTTACGCGCAATGCCTTTTTCAATGGCCTGGAAGGTATGGCTATGGCCAACGTATTTCAGCAGTAAATCACGTCCCAGCCAGCGCGCCAGCAGGAATGAGCACGAGGAGGCCAGCGTAGCGGCAATTAATGAGAGTAGTGTCCCTAAGAGCGGGCCAAAAACTATTCCTCCAGCGATCACCAGTATGCTTCCTGGTAACAGAAAGAGGGTGGCAATGATGAATAACACAATATAAAGGCAATAACCGAACAATCCGCTCTGGCGAATGAGAGTTTGTAAGTGGGGTAAATCGGTGAGCAGATCGAATAAACCGCAAGCGTGGATAGCGTAAATGACCAGCGCAAAAATAAAACAGGCAAAAAGAAATTTACGCTCAGCGTTCATTGTGGAGTTTCCTATATCAAACTTGATAATAGAGAAGTGGTCAGACAACTAAAAACGCTGTGACGGTATAACAAAGGACGACAAGCAACAAATCATTACTGACAGTTTGTTGATTTTTCTCAAGGTTAATTCTCCTGACTCCGTTTGAGTCAGGAGAGCAGCTAAATTAGCGGCGGAAGGTCGCCCAGACGGGGGCGTGATCGGACGGTTTTTCCATGCTGCGAATTTCATAGTCGATGCCGGTTTCTACGCAACATTCTGCCAGCGGTTGGCTGGCGAGAAGCAGGTCGATGCGCAGACCACGGTTATCGTCAAAACCTTTTGAGCGGTAATCAAACCATGAGAAACGATCTGCTGTTTCCGGATTCGCATGGCGGAAGGTATCCACCAGCCCCCAACTTATCAGCCTGTCCATCCATTCACGTTCTTCAGGCAGGAAAGAACATTTACCAGTACGCAGCCAGCGTTTGCGGTTCTCTTCGCCAATGCCGATATCCAGGTCGGTGGGGCTGATATTCATATCGCCCATAATCAGCACCGGATTTTCGCGCTTAAGTTCGGTTTCGAGATAGTTTTGCAGGTTCTGATAAAACTGCGCTTTCGCCGGGAATTTAATCGGATGGTCGCGACTTTCGCCCTGTGGGAAGTAACCGTTGATCACGGTGACATTACCCAGCGGCGAGGGGATTTCCGCCATAATAATTCGCCGTTGTGCCTCTTCGCCGTCGTCAGGGAAGCCGCGACGCACAGCAATCGGCGTCTCTTTGGTCAACAATGCCACGCCGTAATGGCCTTTCTGCCCGTGATAAAACACGTTGTAGCCGAGCTTTGCCACCTCTTCGAGCGGAAACATATCGTCATGAACTTTTGTCTCCTGCAGGCCAATCACATCCGGCTGGTGCTTTTCGACAATGGCTTCAAGCTGGTGAGGTCTGGCGCGCAGGCCGTTGATATTAAAAGAGACAAATTTCATAGTCGCTGCCATTTATTCAGATAAAGAGTGCGTGGATGGTAGCAGAATTTCGCTTTGCTTACCGCCTGTTGTTAAGTGATTTGA
Source organism: Escherichia sp. MOD1-EC5990 (assembly GCF_002965285.1). NCBI lineage: Bacteria > Pseudomonadati > Pseudomonadota > Gammaproteobacteria > Enterobacterales > Enterobacteriaceae > Escherichia > Escherichia sp. MOD1-EC5990. The sequence continues at coordinate 179,865 of NZ_PTRV01000006.1, forward strand.
TCGATGGTTGTTAATGATGTCAACGATGGCGCAAAAATTGCCCGCTTTTGGTGCGCGCTGCGTCAGAATGGCGCAGTAATTTCCAGTAAATTTCGTCAATGATCACAATTCCAGAATTATATTTTACTTTTGCATAATATTGCGTTTTTTATTCTTTCTATTCACCATCATCGCAAACATATTCACTTTTTATGCACTTTAAATGCATAGCGTACAGTTATAACTCCTTGATTATCAGTTAATCGCCCCCTTTTATGCACTTTTATCACTGGCTGGCACGAACCCTGCAATCTACATTTACAGCGCAAACATTACTTATTATTAACATATAAATAACTAATCATTTACTGTAGAGGTCGCTATGTCTCAGCCAATTACGCGTGAAAACTTTGATGAATGGATGATACCTGTTTACGCTCCGGCACCATTTATTCCGGTACGTGGCGAAGGTTCGCGCTTGTGGGATCAGCAGGGGAAAGAGTATATCGACTTCGCGGGTGGCATTGCGGTGAACGCACTGGGCCATGCGCACCCGGAACTGCGCGAGGCGCTGAACGAACAGGCGAGTAAGTTCTGGCATACCGGTAATGGTTACACCAACGAGCCGGTACTGCGACTGGCGAAAAAATTGATCGACGCCACTTTTGCCGATCGCGTGTTCTTCTGTAACTCTGGTGCGGAAGCCAATGAAGCGGCGCTCAAACTGGCACGTAAATTCGCTCACGACCGCTTCGGCAGCCATAAGAGCGGCATCGTGGCGTTTAAAAATGCGTTCCACGGGCGCACGCTGTTTACCGTCAGCGCGGGCGGGCAGCCAGCCTATTCACAGGATTTTGCGCCACTGCCGCCGGATATTAGTCATGCTGCATATAACGATATTAACTCTGCCAGTGCGCTGATTGACGACTCCACCTGTGCGGTGATTGTCGAACCCATCCAGGGAGAAGGTGGTGTGGTGCCTGCCAGCAACGCATTTTTACAGGAGCTTCGCGAACTGTGTGACCGCCACAACGCATTGCTGATTTTTGATGAAGTACAAACGGGCGTCGGGCGTACCGGGGAACTGTATGCCTATATGCACTACGGCGTGACGCCCGATCTGTTAACTACCGCAAAAGCACTGGGCGGCGGTTTCCCCGTTGGCGCTCTGTTGGCAACCGAAGAATGCGCCAGCGTGATGACCGTGGGCACACATGGCACCACTTATGGCGGTAATCCGCTGGCCTCGGCGGTGGCAGGTAAAGTGCTGGATCTCATCAACACGCCAGAGATGCTTAATGGCGTTAAACAGCGTCACGACTGGATTGTTGAGCGTCTTAATACCATTAATCACCGCTGCGGTTTGTTCAGTGAAATTCGCGGATTAGGTCTGCTGATTGGCTGTGTGCTGAATGCGGATTACGCTGGGCAAGCGAAACAAATTTCTCAGGAAGCGGCGAAAGCAGGCGTGATGGTACTGATTGCGGGTGGCAACGTGGTGCGTTTTGCACCAGCGCTCAATGTCAGCGAAGAAGAGGTGACGACCGGGCTGGATCGCTTTGCAGCTGCTTGCGAACACTTTGTTAGCCGAGGTTCATCATGATGGTCATCCGTCCCGTTGAGCGCTCAGATGTCTCGGCGCTGATGCAGCTTGCCAGCAAAACGGGCGGCGGCCTGACGTCGCTTCCCGCCAATGAAGCCACGCTTTCGGCGCGTATCGAAAGGGCAATCAAAACCTGGCAAGGCGAACTGCCCAAAAGTGAGCAGGGCTATGTGTTTGTACTGGAAGATAGTGAGACAGGCACCGTGGCGGGAATTTGCGCTATAGAGGTAGCGGTTGGTCTGAATGATCCCTGGTATAACTATCGCGTCGGCACGCTGGTTCACGCCTCAAAAGAGCTAAATGTCTATAACGCGTTACCGACGCTGTTTCTCAGTAACGATCACACCGGCAGCAGCGAGTTGTGCACGCTATTTCTCGATCCGGAGTGGCGCAAAGAGGGCAACGGCTATTTGCTGTCGAAATCGCGCTTTATGTTTATGGCGGCTTTTCGCGACAAGTTTAATGACAAAGTGGTCGCCGAAATGCGCGGGGTGATTGACGAACACGGCTATTCACCGTTCTGGCAAAGCCTCGGCAAGCGTTTCTTTTCGATGGATTTTAGCCGCGCCGATTTTCTCTGTGGCACCGGGCAAAAGGCATTTATTGCAGAACTGATGCCGAAACATCCGATCTATACCCACTTTTTATCCCAGGAAGCGCAGGACGTCATCGGTCAGGTACATCCTCAAACCGCGCCTGCCCGCGCGGTGCTGGAGAAAGAAGGTTTTCGCTACCGTAACTATATTGACATCTTTGACGGCGGGCCGACGCTTGAGTGTGATATTGACCGAGTGCGAGCCATTCGCAAAAGTCGGCTGGTGGAAGTGGCAGAAGGGCAGCCTGCGCAGGGCGAATTCCCGGCCTGCCTGGTCGCCAATGAAAATTATCACCATTTCCGCGTGGTGCTGGTGCGTACCGATCCAGCGACCGAGCGTTTGATTTTAACCGCCGCACAACTGGATGCCCTCAAATGCCACGCAGGGGATCGCGTTCGTCTGGTGCGCCTGTGCGCAGAGGAGAAAACAGCATGACTTTATGGATCAACGGTGACTGGGTGACGGGCCAGGGTGCATTGCGTGTGAAGCGTAATCCAGTATCGGGTGAGGTGTTATGGCAAGGCAATGAGGCCGATGCCGCTCAGGTCGAGCAGGCTTGTCGGGCTGCCCGAGCGGCGTTTCCGCGCTGGGCGCGACTCTCCTTTGGCGATCGTCAGGTAAGAGTTGAACGCTTTGCCGGATTGCTGGAAAGCAATAAAGCCGAATTAACCGCGATTATTGCCAGAGAAACCGGTAAGCCGCGATGGGAAGCGGCAACCGAAGTGACGGCGATGATCAATAAAATCGCGATATCAATTAAGGCGTATCACGTTCGTACCGGCGAGCAGCGTAGCGAAATGCCGGACGGCGCGGCGAGCCTGCGACATCGCCCACACGGCGTGCTGGCGGTGTTTGGACCGTACAATTTCCCCGGACATCTGCCTAACGGGCACATCGTTCCGGCGTTACTGGCTGGCAACACGGTAATCTTTAAACCCAGCGAACTGACCCCCTGGAGCGGTGAGGCAGTCATGCGTTTATGGCAGCAGGCTGGCTTGCCGTCTGGCGTGCTGAACCTGGTGCAGGGCGGGCGCGAAACCGGTCAGGCGCTGAGTGCGCTGGAGGATCTCGACGGCTTGCTGTTTACCGGCAGCGCCAATACCGGTTACCAGCTACATCGCCAGCTCTCTGGTCAGCCGGAGAAAATTCTCGCCCTTGAGATGGGTGGTAATAACCCGCTAATAATCGATGACGTGGCGGATATCGACGCGGCTGTCCATCTGACCATTCAGTCGGCATTTGTCACAGCCGGGCAACGCTGCACCTGCGCCCGCCGTTTATTGCTGAAAAGCGGGGCGCAGGGCGATGCGTTTCTTGCTCGTCTGGTTGCCGTCAGCCAGCGATTAACGCCGGGCAACTGGGATGACGAACCGCAGCCGTTTATTGGCGGGCTGATATCAGAGCAGGCCGCACAGCAGGTGGTTACTGCCTGGCAGCAACTGGAAGCGATGGGCGGACGAACCCTGCTTGCGCCACGTTTACTGCGCGCAGGAACATCGTTGCTGACGCCGGGGATCATTGAAATGACAGGCGTTGCTGGCGTACCAGATGAAGAGGTGTTCGGACCGTTATTGCGCGTCTGGCGGTATGATACTTTCGATGAAGCGATTCGAATGGCGAATAACACTCGCTTCGGACTCTCTTGCGGTCTGGTTTCCCCCGAGCGGGAAAAATTCGATCAACTGTTGCTGGAGGCGCGGGCGGGGATTGTTAACTGGAACAAACCGCTTACCGGCGCTGCCAGTACCGCGCCATTCGGCGGCATTGGCGCTTCCGGTAACCATCGCCCCAGCGCCTGGTATGCCGCAGATTATTGTGCCTGGCCGATGGCGAGCCTGGAGTCGGACTCGTTAACATTGCCCGCCACGCTTAACCCTGGGCTGGATTTTTCCGATGAGGTGGTGCGATGAACGCCTGGGAAGTCAATTTCGACGGGCTGGTAGGGCTGACGCATCATTACGCGGGCTTGTCGTTTGGTAATGAAGCTTCTACCCGTCATCGTTTTCAGGTGTCTAACCCGCGACTGGCAGCGAAACAGGGCTTACTGAAAATGAAAGCCCTTGCCGATTTGGGATTTCCCCAGGCGGTTATCCCACCGCACGAGCGCCCGTTTATTCCGGTTTTACGTCAGTTGGGATTCAGTGGTAGCGATGAGCAGGTACTGGAAAAGGTTGCACGTCAGGCACCGCATTGGCTTTCCAGCGTCAGTTCCGCATCTCCAATGTGGGTAGCCAATGCGGCAACGGTCGCGCCATCCGCCGATACGCTGGATGGCAAAGTGCATCTCACCGTTGCCAACCTGAACAATAAATTTCACCGCTCGCTGGAAGCGTCTGTGACCGAATCGCTGTTAAAAGCGATTTTCAACGAGGAGAAAAAATTCGCTATCCATTCGGCGTTGCCACAGGTGGCCTTGCTCGGTGACGAGGGGGCGGCAAACCACAATCGTCTGGGCGGCCATTATGGTGAACCGGGTATTCAGCTTTTTGTCTACGGGCGAGAAGAGGGCAATGTTTCCCGACCTTCCCGCTATCCGGCGCGGCAGACCCGCGAAGCCAGCGAAGCGGTGGCAAGGCTGAATCAGGTGAATCCCCAACAGGTGATTTTCGCCCAGCAAAACCCGGACGTTATCGACCAGGGCGTTTTTCATAATGATGTGATTGCCGTAAGTAACCGTCAGGTGCTGTTTTGCCATCAGCAGGCGTTCGCTCGCCAGGCGCAATTACTGGCAAATCTGCGTGCGCGGGTAAACGGTTTTATGGCGATAGAAGTTCCGGCGGCACAGGTTTCCGTGTCGGATGCGGTGTCTACGTATCTGTTTAACAGCCAGTTACTGAGTCGCGATGATGGTTCCATGATGTTGGTGCTGCCTCAGGAGTGTCAGGAACACGCAGGAGTATGGCGTTATCTCAATGAACTCCTTGCCGCTGACAACCCGATTAGCGAACTAAAAGTTTTTGATTTACGTGAAAGTATGGCAAACGGCGGCGGCCCGGCGTGCCTGCGGTTGCGCGTGGTGTTGACAGAAGAAGAACGCCGGGCGGTAAATCCGGCGGTGATGATGAACGATACCTTGTTTAGTGCCCTCAATGACTGGGTGGATCGTTACTACCGCGATCATCTTACTGCTGCGGATCTTGCCGATCCGCTGCTGCTGCGCGAAGGAAGGGAAGCACTGGATACACTGACTCAATTATTGGATCTTGGTTCGGTTTATCCGTTCCAGCGCGAGGGAGGGGGAAATGGATAATTTTCTTGCTCTGACCTTAACGGGTAAAAAACCGGTTATCACCGAGCGAGAAATCAACGGCGTTCGCTGGCGCTGGCTGGGCGATGGCGTGCTGGAACTGACGCCATTAACGCCACCGCAAGGCGCACTGGTGATTTCAGCGGGAATACACGGTAATGAGACGGCACCTGTGGAAATGCTGGATGCGTTGCTTGGCGCGATATCTCACGGTGAGATCCCGTTACGTTGGCGGCTGCTGGTGATCCTCGGGAATCCTCTTGCGCTGAAGCAAGGGAAACGTTATTGCCATAGTGATATGAACCGAATGTTTGGCGGACGTTGGCAGCTATTTGCTGAAAGCGGGGAAACCTGTCGCGCGCGCGAACTGGAACAGTGCCTGGAAGATTTTTATGACCAGGGCAAAGAATCTGTGCGCTGGCACCTTGATCTCCATACCGCAATTCGTGGCTCCTTGCATCCGCAGTTCGGTGTATTACCGCAACGCGACATTCCCTGGGACGAGAAATTTCTGACGTGGCTGGGGACTGCGGGGCTGGAGGCACTGGTGTTCCATCAGGCGCCTGGTGGTACGTTTACCCATTTCAGCGCCAGACATTTTGGCGCGCTGGCCTGTACGCTGGAACTTGGCAAAGCGTTACCCTTTGGGCAAAACGATCTTCGCCAGTTTGCAGTCACTGCCAGCGCAATTGCTGCGCTGCTATCTGGTGAGAGTGTCGGTATCGTGAGAACGCCGCCACTACGTTATCGGGTGGTTTCGCAAATTACTCGCCACTCGCCGTCCTTCGAAATGCATATGGCAAGTGACACGCTGAATTTTATGCCGTTTAAGAAAGGAACGTTGCTGGCGCAGGACGGTGAGGAACGTTTTACCGTAACCCATGATGTAGAGTATGTGTTATTCCCTAATCCGTTGGTAGCGTTGGGATTACGCGCGGGATTAATGCTCGAAAAAATAAGCTAATACTTACCCGCAGAAATCATTCTGCGGGTATTAAGTTACTTTCTTATAAATTAATACAGATTAATCCTGGTTATTTGCTTTATTTATCACCAGTCATCCGGTATAGTTCTTCATAATCTCTGCAAAATCATCATGTTGTAATATTCTCTCATTGCTCTCCATCAAATTTTCTTTTTTTCTCCATAATTGGCGCAAAAGTGTTTTTTACACTTTCATTGTTTTACCGTTGCTCTGATTAATTGACGCTAAAATCAGTAAAGTTAATCTCGTCAACACGGCACGCTACTTAAGAAAGCCGTAATAAATAACTGAAAGGAAGGATATAGAATATGCGTAAATTAACTGCACTGTTTGTTGCCTCTACCCTGGCTCTTGGCGCGGCTAACCTGGCCCATGCCGCAGACACCACTACCGCAGCACCGGCTGACGCGAAGCCGATGATGCACCACAAAGGCAAGTTCGGTCCGCATCAGGACATGATGTTCAAAGACCTGAACCTGACCGACGCGCAGAAACAGCAGATTCGCGAAATCATGAAAGGCCAGCGTGACCAGATGAAACGTCCGCCGCTGGAAGAACGTCGCGCAATGCATGACATCATTGCCAGCTATACCTTCGATAAAGCAAAAGCTGAAGCGCAGATCGCAAAAATGGAAGAACAGCGCAAAGCTAATATGCTGGCGCACATGGAAACCCAGAACAAAATTTACAACATCCTGACGCCGGAACAGAAAAAGCAATTTAATGCTAATTTTGAGAAGCGTCTGACAGAACGTCCAGCGGCAAAAGGTAAAATGCCTGCAACTGCTGAATAATCTTTCAGCCAAAAAACTTAAGACCGCCGGTCTTGTCCACTACCTTGCAGTAATGCGGTGGACAGGATCGGCGGTTTTCTTTTTTTGTTCTCAAACAGATGCAAAAAAAGCCTGATCGCCACTAACGTAAATCACCCGAGTTGCCGATAACCATCCACGGTTACCTGAACGATAACAATGAAAAGAACGGGCCGGGAGCGAGTATGGAATACTTTGATATGCGTAAAATGTCGGTGAATTTGTGGCGAAACGCTGCCGGTGAAACCCGTGAAATCTGCACTTTCCCACCGGCAAAACGTGATTTTTACTGGCGCGCCAGCATTGCATCCATCGCGGCGAATGGGGAGTTTTCTTTGTTTCCTGGTATGGAAAGGATAGTGACGTTGCTGGAAGGCGGCGAGATGTTCCTTGAAAGCGCAGACCGCTTTAACCATACCCTAAAACCGTTACAGCCTTTTGCCTTTGCGGCGGACCAGGTGGTTAAAGCGAAACTGACGGCAGGGCAGATGTCGCTGGATTTCAACATCATGACACGCCTGGATGTCTGTAAGGCGAAAGTCAGAATTGCCGAACGTACGTTTACTACCTTTGGCTCACGCGGCGGGGTAGTGTTTGTCATTAACGGGGCGTGGCAATTGGGCGATAAACTGCTCACTACCGACCAGGGCGCGTGCTGGTTCGATGGCAGGCACACCCTGCGGCTTTTACAACCGCAAGGTAAACTGTTGTTCAGTGAAATCAACTGGCTCGCTGGTCATTCGCCGGATCAAGTTCAGTAATTTCATAGTTACCGGAAAGCAGCGGCTTACAAAGAATTTTATAACCGTCGTGATCAAACCCGGCGGGTGTCCGAATTAACATTGTCGCTTCTTCCAGCGAATTAACCGCCCCCAGCCACAGCCAGTTTTGAATAATATGATATTGAGTCATTTCCGGGTGCTGTTCTTTCAGTGCCACCGCACCTTGCCAAGGCCAACACACCACCCGCAAACGCTCCAGAGCCTGGCGCAAGCGTAGCGCATGATCGTCAGGGCTCTCTTTACCGCAACACGCCCCGGCGCAACGTTTTAATGCAGAACGAAAACATGCACGCCCGCGGCTTAACGGTTCCAGTCCCAACAGGCCATAACAAAGTTTTTGTTCATCAGCGATGGTCTGCAATGCTTGCAAAGCTGCGCGCCTATTGGCAAACAGGCCAAACAGGTTGGGGGCTCGTGAAAAATCCACCTCTTTGGCATACACCACATCGACGCGCTTTTCATTTAATTGCAGGGCGCAGAGCTGGCGATTGCGGCGCAATCGTTTATTAAATAGCGGCTGCTGCTCTTTGATTAATCGCGCTTCAAGGAGCAGTGCGCCGATTTCACCGGCGGTACATATCCAGCTGATGCGTCGGGATTGTCGCAGCATGGCGGCTTCATCCGGGGTACGTAAATGAGAAAGGACGCGGCTGCGGATGTTAATGCTTTTGCCGATATAGAGCGGCATGGTGTCACTTTCGCCATGAAACAGATACACCCCTGGTCGGGTGGGTAAGTCATTAAGGAATGAACGTAAATGTTCGGGATATTCATAAATTGCCGCAGCTTCAAATTCGAGCCGCGGAGAAGTTAAACGCCGTACCACTGTTGACTCCGAGTGCTGGTTATCTATCCAGTGTAACAGGCGGGTAGCGATTAAAAAAGAGGCGGGTTGATGACAAAGGTTACACCGTCTGACGTGCTACGCCTGTCAGGCCTATTCGACTCATGCAATATATTGAATTTGCATAGTTTTGTGGGGCGAATAAGGCGTTCACGCCGCATCCGGCGTGAACAAAGTACTCTTTTTCGCACAAACCAATATGTGCAAATTATTACTTTTTCCAGAAATCATCGAAAACGGTAATTGGCGGACGGCGTTTATGTTCGGTTTTCAGATACCAGTTCTCTATTGTTCTGGCGACCTGTTCAGGTACGTTTTTCCCTTCCAGATAGTCGTCGATATTGTCATAGGTCACGCCGAGTGCCACTTCATCTGGCAGAGAAGGGCGATCATCTTCCAGATCGGCCGTTGGGGCTTTCTTATAAAGATGTTCCGGACAACCTAATGCCGCCAGTAACTGTTTACCCTGACGTTTGTTGAGGCGATACAGCGGATTAATGTCCGTACCGCCGTCACCATATTTAGTGAAGAATCCGGTAATGGCTTCTGCTGCATGATCGGTGCCCACCACGACACCGCTGGTCATACCCGCAATGCTATATTGTGCTTTCATCCGCTCACGCGCTTTTTCATTGCCACGGACAAAATCACTTAATTCAATACCCGCTTCGCGCAGCGCCTGTTCGCTGGCCAATACCGCGCCCTTGATATTAACGGTTAATACGCGATCCGGTTGAATAAAGGCAATGGCATCCTGACAATCTTGTTCGTCGGCCTGAACACCATAGGGCAGGCGTACGGCAATAAATTGCAGCGATTCGTTGCCGGTTTCCTGGCGCAGCTCATTAATCGCCATCTGGCACAGCTTACCGGCAAGCGTGGAGTCCTGACCGCCGCTGATCCCGAGCACCAGTGATTTAATGAACGGATAAGTTTGCAGGTAGCTTTTCAGAAAATCGACACTACGACGAATTTCCTCTTCAGCATTAATCTGCGGTTTTGCGCCCAGCGCCTTTATTATTTGTTGTTGCAATGTCATTGAACCCCTCCAGACAGAAAAGACAAAACTTCCTTAAAGCTAACCCGTTGCTATTGAAACGACAAGCGACAGCGGTCTGAATGGTGGTTAAAACGTCATACAGGAATCCTCTGAAAGCGGAGCCGTTTCGTTCACGGGCTTGAAAAAGCGCCCAATGTATTCCAGGCTTATCTAACACGCTGATAAAAAAGAGGACGGAATATGAACAAGAATATGGCAGGAATTCTGAGTGCAGCGGCGGTATTAACCATGCTGGCGGGTTGTACGGCTTATGATCGTACCAAAGACCAGTTTGTACAGCCTGTGGTGAAAGACGTCAAAAAAGGCATGAGCCGGGCGCAGGTTGCACAAATTGCGGGTAAACCTTCGTCTGAAGTGAGTATGATTCATGCTCGTGGTACTTGCCAGACCTACATCCTGGGTCAACGTGATGGTAAAACAGAAACCTACTTTGTCGCGTTAGATGATACCGGACATGTCATCAACTCCGGTTATCAGACCTGTGCTGAATACGACACTGATCCACAGGCTGCGAAGTAATCACTTCGTCTGAAAGCTTGAGTAACAACGGAAACCGGCCATTGCGCCGGTTTTTTTTGGCCTGTGTTCTTAATTATCTTCGCGAATTATTTGCCCGAAATGTGAAGAGGGTCATAACCACAGGTCAAGGAGAGACAATTTATAAGGTCAAAGAAATACTATTGCTCAGGTCTATACCGTATACTCCTTTCAGCCACAAAAAAAGTCATGTTGGTTTCGCAAGTTACCCAGAGCATGGAAGCAGGTTAAGGCTTGCGGAGTGTCTGGCTGACAGATAATCGTCGATGAGGGCAGTTTTATGGAAAAGAAACACATTTATCTGTTTTGTTCTGCGGGCATGTCTACCTCTTTACTGGTATCAAAAATGCGCGCACAGGCAGAAAAATATGAAGTTCCGGTCATTATTGAAGCATTTCCGGAAACACTGGCCGGTGAAAAAGGTCAGAATGCCGATGTCGTGTTATTAGGGCCGCAGATTGCTTATATGTTGCCCGAAATCCAGCGTTTGTTACCCAACAAACCGGTTGAAGTAATTGACTCGCTGCTTTATGGCAAAGTCGATGGTTTAGGCGTGCTTAAGGCTGCGGTTGCAGCGATTAAAAAAGCCGCAGCAAATTAATTTATTTTAAATTTTCCCGTCAAAGAGTTATTTCATAAATCAATACCGCAATATTTAAATTGCGGTTTTTAAGGGTATTTTTCTATGAGTAATGTTATTGCATCGCTTGAAAAGGTACTCCTCCCTTTTGCAGTTAAAATAGGAAAGCAGCCACACGTTAATGCAATCAAAAATGGCTTTATTCGCTTAATGCCGTTAACCCTTGCGGGGGCCATGTTTGTATTAATTAACAACGTTTTTCTAAGCTTTGGTGAGGGGTCTTTTTTTTATTCCTTAGGTATTCGCCTGGATGCCTCAACCATTGAAACACTTAATGGTCTGAAAGGTATTGGCGGCAACGTATATAACGGAACATTAGGGATAATGTCTTTAATGGCACCGTTCTTTATTGGCATGGCGCTGGCAGAAGAGCGTAAAGTCGATGCGCTGGCGGCTGGGTTGTTATCCGTTGCAGCATTTATGACCGTCACCCCATATAGTGTCGGTGAGGCCTATGCGGTTGGCGCAAACTGGTTAGGTGGGGCGAATATCATCTCCGGGATTATTATTGGCCTGGTGGTGGCAGAAATGTTTACCTTTATTGTCCGCCGCAATTGGGTCATTAAATTGCCCGACAGCGTACCTGCTTCAGTATCGCGTTCCTTCTCGGCATTAATTCCCGGCTTTATTATTCTTTCCGTGATGGGGATTATTGCCTGGGCGCTGAATACCTGGGGCACTAACTTCCATCAGATCATTATGGATACCATCTCAACCCCACTGGCATCGTTGGGTAGCGTGGTGGGCTGGGCCTATGTGATCTTTGTTCCACTGCTCTGGTTCTTCGGTATTCATGGTGCGCTGGCGCTGACCGCACTGGACAACGGCATTATGACGCCGTGGGCGCTGGAAAATATCGCGACCTATCAGCAATATGGTTCCGTCGAAGCGGCGCTGGCAGCCGGTAAGACCTTCCATATCTGGGCCAAGCCGATGCTGGACTCCTTTATTTTCCTTGGGGGCAGTGGTGCGACTTTAGGCCTGATCCTGGCTATCTTTATCGCCTCTCGCCGTGCTGATTATCGTCAGGTGGCAAAACTGGCGCTGCCGTCCGGCATCTTCCAGATTAACGAACCGATTCTGTTTGGTTTGCCAATTATCATGAACCCGGTGATGTTTATCCCGTTTGTACTGGTGCAACCGATTCTGGCGGCAATCACTCTGGCAGCGTACTACATGGGCATTATTCCTCCGGTGACCAATATTGCACCGTGGACCATGCCAACCGGTCTGGGGGCCTTCTTTAACACCAACGGTAGCGTCGCCGCATTGCTGGTCGCACTCTTCAACCTTGGTATCGCAACGTTAATTTATCTGCCCTTTGTTGTGGTCGCTAACAAAGCACAAAACACGATTGATAAAGAAGAGAGCGAAGAAGATATCGCTAATGCCCTGAAATTTTAATCGATGCCGGTAGGAGTAATCGTGCCGGCAAGAAAAGAGAGGAACGATGTATGATGGATCTCGATAACATTCCCGATACGCAAACAGAAGCTGAAGAGCTGGAAGAAGTGGTGATGGGACTTATCATCAACTCCGGACAAGCGCGCAGCCTGGCGTATGCCGCACTGAAACAGGCGAAGCAGGGCGATTTTGCCGCAGCAAAAGCCATGATGGATCAGTCACGGATGGCATTGAATGAAGCGCATCTGGTACAGACGAAACTGATTGAAGGCGATGCGGGCGAAGGTAAGATGAAAGTGAGTCTGGTGCTGGTCCACGCTCAGGATCATTTAATGACGTCCATGCTTGCGCGTGAACTGATTACTGAATTAATTGAGCTTCATGAAAAACTGAAGGCATAAGGAGTTGATGATGCAGCCAGTGATTAACGCGCCGGAAATTGCCACTGCCCGAGAACAGCAGTTGTTTAATGGCAAAAACTTCCATGTGTTTATCTACAACAAAACTGAGAGTATCAGCGGACTGCATCAGCACGACTATTATGAATTTACTCTGGTATTAACCGGGCGTTACTTCCAGGAGATTAATGGTAAGCGCGTGTTACTGGAACGGGGCGATTTTGTTTTTATTCCGTTAGGTTCGCACCATCAAAGTTTTTATGAGTTTGGTGCCACGCGCATATTGAACGTTGGGATCAGTAAACGCTTTTTTGAGCAGCATTACCTGCCGTTGTTGCCTTATTGCTTTGTCGCTTCGCAGGTATACCGGACCAATAACGCTTTTCTCACCTATGTGGAAACCGTGATTTCTTCATTGAATTTCCGCGAAACAGGGCTGGAAGAGTTTGTTGAGATGGTGACTTTTTATGTCATTAACCGTTTGCGTCATTACCGCGAAGAACAGGTGATTGATGATGTACCGCAGTGGCTGAAAAGTACGGTAGAAAAGATGCATGATAAAGAGCAGTTTAGTGAATCGGCGCTGGAGAATATGGTGACGTTGTCAGCCAAATCACAGGAATATTTGACGCGAGCGACTCAACGATATTATGGCAAAACACCAATGCAGATTATTAATGAGATCCGTATTAATTTTGCCAAAAAACAACTGGAAATGACCAACTATTCCGTGACGGATATTGCGTTTGAGGCCGGTTATAGTAGCCCGAGCTTGTTTATTAAAACGTTTAAGAAATTAACGTCCTTTACGCCTAAGAGCTATCGTAAGAAATTGACTGAATTTAATCAGTAAGTCGTTATACCTGACAATTAACATATCTGTCCTGTTGCTGGATTATTTATGTCCGGGGGCAGATATGCCAGATATCAGTATTCTGTACTGAAGGGAGAAATTATGAGCCAGAAATTAAAAGTCGTCACTATTGGTGGCGGGAGCAGCTATACCCCGGAATTACTGGAAGGATTTATTAAGCGTTATCACGAATTGCCGGTCAGCGAATTATGGCTGGTGGATGTCGAAGATGGTAAAGAGAAACTGGATATTATTTTTGATCTCTGCCAACGGATGATTGATAACGCTGGCGTCCCGATGAAGCTTTATAAAACGCTGGATCGCCGCGAAGCATTGAAAGATGCTGATTTCGTTACTACCCAACTGCGCGTAGGCCAATTACCGGCGCGCGAACTGGATGAACGTATTCCATTAAGTCATGGTTATCTTGGTCAGGAAACTAACGGCGCGGGCGGTTTGTTTAAAGGTCTGCGTACCATTCCGGTGATTTTTGACATCGTAAAAGATGTCGAAGAACTTTGTCCGAATGCATGGGTGATTAACTTCACTAACCCGGCGGGAATGGTCACTGAAGCCGTTTATCGTCATACCGGATTTAAACGCTTTATCGGCGTGTGTAATATTCCGATCGGCATGAAGATGTTTATTCGCGATGTTCTGATGCTGAAAGACAGCGATGATTTATCTATCGATTTGTTCGGCCTCAACCATATGGTGTTCATTAAGGATGTGCTGGTAAATGGCAAATCACGCTTTGCCGAATTGCTTGATGGTGTGGCATCCGGGCAGTTAAAAGCATCTGGCGTTAAAAATATTTTCGATCTGCCATTTAGCGAAGGCTTAATTCGTTCTCTGAATCTGTTGCCGTGTTCTTATTTGCTTTATTACTTCAAGCAAAAAGAGATGCTGGCTATTGAAATGGGCGAATACTACAAAGGCGGCGCACGTGCGCAGGTAGTACAGAAAGTCGAGAAACAACTTTTTGAGCTATATAAAAACCCGGAGTTGAATGTTAAGCCGAAAGAGCTGGAACAGCGCGGTGGGGCTTATTACTCTGATGCAGCGTGCGAAGTGATCAACGCTATCTACAACGACAAGCAAGCAGAACATTACGTTAATATCCCGCATCATGGGCATATTGATAATATTCCGGCAGACTGGGCGGTAGAAATGACCTGTACGCTGGGGCGCGATGGCGCGACGCCACATCCGCGCATTACGCATTTCGATGATAAAGTGATGGGGCTGATTCACACCATCAAAGGCTTCGAGATTGCTGCCAGCAACGCCGCACTTAGCGGGGAATTTAACGATGTGTTACTGGCGCTAAACCTTAGTCCGTTGGTGCATTCCGATCGCGATGCTGAGCTGCTGGCACGCGAGATGATTCTGGCGCACGAGAAATGGCTGCCAAATTTTGCCGACTGCATCGCAGAGCTTAAAAAAGCACATTAACCGAGGCTGATTATGGAACGCTTACTGATTGTTAATGCCGATGATTTTGGCTTAAGCAAAGGTCAGAACTACGGCATTATCGAGGCCTGTCGCAATGGGATTGTCACGTCGACGACGGCGCTGGTGAATGGGCAGGCTATTGACCATGCGGTGCAGTTGAGTCGTGATGAACCGAGTCTGGCCATAGGGATGCACTTTGTCCTTACTATGGGCAAGGCACTGACAGCTATGCCGGGGTTAACCCGCGATGGTGTGCTGGGAAAATGGATCTGGCAGTTGGCAGAAGAAGATGCTTTACCGCTGGAAGAAATTACTCAGGAGCTCGCCAGTCAGTATTTGCGTTTCATTGAGCTATTTGGACGCAAACCTACGCATCTTGATAGCCATCATCATGTGCATATGTTCCCGCAGATTTTCCCGATTGTTGCCAGGTTTGCGGCTGAAGAGGGGATAGCGTTGCGCATCGACCGTCAGCCGCTATCTAACGTTGGTGATTTACCGGCTAATCTGCGCAGTTCGCAGGGATTCAGTAGCGCGTTTTATGGTGAAGAGATTAGCGAGACACTGTTCCTGCAAGTGCTTGATGACTCCAGTCATCGCGGCGAGCGCTCTCTGGAAGTGATGTGCCACCCGGCGTTTATCGATAATACGATTCGCCAGAGTGCTTATTGCTTCCCTCGGTTAACGGAACTGGATGTGCTGACTTCAGCGTCGTTGAAATATGCGATTGCTGAGCGTGGTTATCGGTTGGGTAGTTATCTTGATGTGTAAGTAAGGTGGTAAGGTCACTCCCCAGGGGGCGTGACCTTATCCATATTTACGCCGGGATTTTGTCAATCTTAGGAATGCGTGACCACACGCGGTGTGCTGCCATCAGCGTTAACAGTTCATCCATAAAACTACCATCGGCGCTGTCAGCTTCCACAATCCCTTCTTCACCCTGGTCAGCGACCTTGATTGTTGCTTTAAACTTGCGCGCGTCTCCCGCCAGCGCAATCGGTTTAAGGTGTTTGTAGGCTTCCATCAGGTAGTAGTTGGCATCGCCGTTGTCAGCGATATCCGCGATATTGCCGCAAGGGACAATAACCGCATCGACCGTCAGCGAAGGCGCTCCGGCAAATGTAGCGGCTATCGGCAGCACCGTACCGTCATCCGCAGTCAATTCACCCATTCGGGAGTAGAGCAGTTTGGCATGAACGCCTTTGGCCTTCAGCGCCTTGAGAATGGCCAGAAGGTCTGCCGATCTCACTTCATCATTAAGCAAAATCGCTACCACGCGACCTTTTACATCACCGTCAGGAATGGCGTACAGACTTAAGGATGGATCCTTTTTCAGACCGTTGACGTCCGGAGGCGGGGTGATATTCAGCTGGTCGTCAGTCAGTTCGATACCGAGATTTTTCGCCACCGCCTGGGCCAGAGTGAGATCAATATGCGCCAGCTGGTCAACAACGCGCTCACGAATATACGGACGAACTACTTTGCTTAACTCAAAACTGAAACCATCGACAATATGGCGCTGCTCGAATGGCGTCTGACTTAGCCAGAACAGACGCGGATGGGAATAATATTCGCCAAACGATGGACTGCGCTCGCGAACTTTATTGCCTTCCACGCGTTCCTGGTATGATTCAAAACCGCCACGTTTCGGCCCCGGCGGTGTTTCACGCGGCCAGTTATCGTTGATCGAGTTCGGTTCGTAATTCGCCGGGTTAGTGTCGATCCCCATACGATGCATGCCGTCACGCTGGAAATTATGGTAAGGGCAGGTCGGGCGGTTAATCGGAATCTCATGGAAATTTGGTCCGCCAAGACGACTGATTTGTGTATCGGTATAAGAGAACAAACGCCCCTGCAACAGCGGATCGTTGGTGAAATCCAGACCGGGGACAATATGCCCAGGATGGAAAGCCGCCTGTTCGTTTTCGGCAAAGAAGTTATCCGGGTTGCGATTGAGCACCATTTTGCCAACACGCTGAACGGGTACCAGTTCTTCCGGGATGAGTTTGGTTGGATCGAGAAGATCGAAGTCAAACTTGAATTCATCTTCTTCAGGAATCAACTGGAAGCCCAGTTCGTATTCCGGAAAATCGCCTGCTTCGATGGCTTCCCACAACTCGCGGCGGTGGAAGTCCGGGTCACGTCCGGTTAGTTTTTGTGCTTCATCCCAAACGAGTGAGGCTTTACCTGCCAGTGGTTTCCAGTGGAAACGTACGAACGTTGCCTTCCCTTCGGCATTAATCAGGCGGAAGGTGTGAATACCGAAGCCTTCCATGGTGCGGTAACTGCGCGGGATCCCGCGATCCGACATCGCCCACATCACGTTGTGCAGAGTTTCAGGTTGCAGAGAAACATAATCCCAGAAAGTATCGTGAGCACTTTGCCCTTGCGGAATTGCCCAATGCGGTTCTGGTTTTACCGCATGGACAAAATCAGGGAATTTATGCGCATCCTGAATAAAGAAGATCGGTGTGTTGTTACCAACAAGGTCAAAAATACCCTCTTCAGTGTAGAACTTGGTCGCGAAGCCACGGATATCTCGCACCGTATCCGCCGAGCCAGCACCACCCTGAACGGTAGAGAAACGTACAAATACTGGGGTGATTTTGTTCGGATCTGAGAGGAAATCCGCTTTGGTGATATCGCTTAAGCTTTTATATGGCTGGAAATAACCGTGAGCGGCTGATCCGCGTGCATGAACAATACGTTCCGGGATGCGCTCATGGTCAAAGTGGGTGATTTTCTCGCGCAGAATAAAATCTTCCAGCAGCGTTGGACCACGGCTACCGGCACGCAGTGAGTTTTGATCATCGGCGATGCGTACGCCCTGATTAGTGGTCAGCGCAAAATTTTCACTACCTTTGCGTACGTCTTCCAGAGAATTAAGTTTTTCGTTACGCGTATCAGGGGCTTTCAGGCTCCCTGGGGCGGTAGGTTGTGCACCTGGCGGTGTTGGTTCAGCCGCTGGACGATGAGATCCGTCCTCAGGTGCCAGTGAGTCCATCCCCGGTTTCGCTTCGCTGGAATCGTGTAGTGGTGACTGGTGCTGATGTGGGTTCTTTTCGTTATGTTGCGACATTGAACTCGTCTCCTTAATGTATTACTGAAAGGGCCGCTGTTTTGGTCAAAAAACTCTCTAACTATAGACCACCAGCCAGATCCCGCTTCGGAGACTATTCTGGAAACGGTGTTATGAAATACACGCAAAGCGGGACGTACAGGGGCTAAATCGGCTAAACTACAGTTTTTCTGATTTTTAATATGCGTTTAGTGAAGCCAGTAATGAAGAAACCGCTCCGTCAGCAAAACCGCCAGATTATTAGCTATGTCCCACGTACGGAACCCGCGCCGCCAGAACATGCGATAAAGATGGATTCGTTTCGTGATGTCTGGATGCTGCGTGGCAAATATGTTGCGTTTGTACTGATGGGAGAGTCATTTCTGCGCTCACCGGCGTTTACTGTGCCTGAATCCGCCCAGCGTTGGGCAAATCAGATCCGCCAGGAAGGGGAAGTGACTGAGTAAGGATTACGTACCTCCCGGTTTGGCCGGGAGTTACATGGCCTGAAATTCTGTATTTCGATGCTACATTCATTCAAATCACCTGTAACAAAAAACTGCATTTAACGATCTACTGCTATAAAATAAATGCTCTTTTTTCTTTAACTGGTTATTAGTTCTAAAATGTCAAAATTATCCTGGTCAGGATGAGCTATTTTTGATAGTTCATTCTGTGACGTTACTCTTAAACTTAGATTGTCAATTACTCAAATCAAAATGCGTAATGATTAGGGTTTATAAACTGAGGTGATAGATGATTTATACAAGTCTAATACAGAGTAATTATTACAATGTGAATATTCAAAATCAGGCATTCGAACTCTATAAGGGAAAGCTTCAATCGACCCTGACAGAACTCGCTTTCTTTATATCAACGGGGCAATGTGGCAGCGATGAAATCGTTGAATCACACTTTAATTATATGATTGCCTCTATGTCTAATATTAAGTATGACGTATCCATACCCAGAGCACCAGTGCTTAGTTTTGACACGTCTCTGCCAGATAATATTAAATATAAAGTTATAATTGACAATCCCAATGGTAGTGAACTTCGTATAAGAAGTGTTAATGAGAGTTTTGCCGGAATGGATTTCGCTTTTGTCTTTCGCCCAGATAAGATGACTAATTTGATTAATATAAAAAATAAGTTGGTGATTTATTATTTGACAACCATTTACTATGATCAAGATTATATACATCCTGCAGGGAGTATTTTTTCTGCAATTCAAAATAATGAACGTTTGTTAAACTTCCCTTCGGTAATATCAATGCTTAATGTCAATCTTCTTTTTAATCCACTGAATCTTCCGGGAATGGGAAGTGGTGTGCTTGAAGAGATTATGAGTATTTCAGATAGTTCACTTAGAAAACGTCTTGGGTATGAGGTTTTAAGCTTCTCGCTACAAGCACATTCATTGAGTCAGGAATGTATTGATAAGTTAGCCATTTTTTTCGCTGACGATCTGTTTAAATATGAGTCAGTATGCATCGCCGCGATGGAATATTTAAAAAGTAAGGCAACGGCCCCTATACAAAACGGACCGTTGCCAGCATAAGAATTAACGGTGTGCCAGTTCGGCGTCGTCTTCGCTATCCAGAATGGCTTTATCGGTTTGCTTCAGCCACTGGCTGGTCAGCGTGCCAGCGGTCATCGAGCCACTAACGTTTAGCGCCGTACGGCCCATGTCGATAAGCGGTTCAACGGAGATTAACAATGCCACCAGCGTTACAGGCAGGCCCATCGCAGGCAGCACAATCAGTGCGGCGAAAGTTGCGCCACCACCGACACCGGCGACGCCTGCTGAACTGACGGTAACAATACCGACCAGAGTTGCAATCCACATCGGGTCCAGTGGGTTAATGCCGACCGTCGGAGCAACCATCACTGCCAGCATTGCCGGATACAAACCGGCACAGCCGTTCTGACCAATGGTCGCACCGAAAGAGGCGGCGAAACTGGCGATAGATTCAGGTACACCCAGACGACGCGTTTGTGCTTCCACATTAAGCGGGATAGACGCGGCGCTGGAACGGCTGGTAAAGGCAAACGTCAGTACTGGCCATACCTTACGGAAGTACTTCAGCGGGCTCACGCCATTAATGCCCAGCAGAAGGCCATGCACTGCAAACATAATCAGAAGACCGAGGTAGGACGCGACAACGAAACTTCCCAGTTTGATGATGTCTTGCAGGTTAGAACCTGCAACCACTTTGGTCATCAGCGCCAGAACGCCGTAAGGGGTCAGCTGCATGACCAGGCGAACCAGTTTCATCACCCAGCTTTGCAGGGTATCGATAGCGGTTAAGACGCGTTCACCTTTCGGCGCATCATCCTTCAGCAGCTTCAGCGCAGCTACGCCGAGGAATGCGGCAAAAATTACCACGCTGATAATGGACGTCGGATTGGCTCCGGTCAGATCGGCAAACGGGTTTTTCGGGATAAAGGACAAGACCAGCTGCGGAACGCTCAGGTCAGAGACTTTACCAACATAGTTACTTTCGATGGCGTTCAAACGTGCAGTTTCTGCACCACCCTGAACCAGACCTTCAGCCGTCAAACCAAACAGGTTGGTGACCAGCACACCGACCAGCGCCGCAATCAGCGTGGTAAACAAAAGCGTTCCGATGGTCAGAAAACTGATTTTGCCTAACTGTGATGCGTTATGCAGACGGGCAACCGCGCTCAGAATAGAGGCGAAGACTAACGGCATAACGATCATTTGCAGCAGTTGAACATAGCCGTTACCAACGATGTTAAACCACTGTACAGAATCTTTAAGTACCTGGCTGTCAGAACCATAAATGGTATGCAGGGCGAGGCCAAAAACCACACCCATCACCAGACCCACCAGCACTTTTTTCGCCAGACTCCACTGTTTATGGCGGGTCTGAGCCAGCGCAAACAGCAGTACAACGAACACCACGATGTTCGCAATTAATGGAAAGTTCATCCCCGTTCTCCTGATCTTATTATTTCTATCACTGCGTAGCAGTCATAGTGTTGGCGCAAGATTAACAGAACTGTGAGCTGGCTCTTATATTCAAATGGAATTGCTTATTCCAGAAAGGCGATTTTTGCCTTTTTAGTATTCAACCTGATGCTTAATAAGCCGATGAAACTGGATCTGCAAGGTATTGATCATTTGCGATGACCAACGAACAGCGCTGTTTTCGGGTAATGAATGGGGCATCCATACCGACCAGACAAATAATGCCATGCAGATAAAACGTTCCAGTTGGTTGCCCTTTTGGGGAACCAGGATAGGCAAGCGGAAACGCCAGCGGCATGGCCAGAGCAGGGGAACACCGGCGGGTGTCAGCATATCGGCAAGTATGTGGCTCAAATAACCCAGTACCATTCCCTGCAACGCATCAGCCGGAATGAACCAGCTTTCAGGAACCTTAAGGTAAAAGGTTGCCAGCAGCGCAAATACCGCCAGCAGACTGTGGGTAAAACCACGATGCCCAAAAGCGCGGGCGATCGGTTTTGATATCCACTTTAATCGCTGCCCAAGAAACGACTTTGGGTGATCGATGTCCGGTAACAAACACGTCAGGATTGCGGAAGGGACAATATGCCACCAGTCACCCTGTGCCAGCACGGGCGTCAGCTCGGCATTTTTGGCAAATACCGCACAAGCAATAGAAAAGAGAAGGTGACCTTCCGCCGTCATGATAAAACTCACTAAACTGTCGATACGTACAGTATAGGATTTTTATACAGTGCACGGAAGTAGTGACGGTGTAACTCTTTCTCTTAAATTGACGATTAATCCGCCAGTTGAATGCAAATTCAGATAAAGAACCAGGGGCAGCGTGATAACTGCCCTTGGTTATTAACCGAGAAGGTCTTTTGCGGTGAGTTCTGTCAGCGATGAGAGTTTGACGTTTGCTAATACAAAACGTGGATCATTTTGCGCTTCTGGCGCAGGAACGACGATGGAACGCATGCGGGCTGCTTTAGAGGCGATCATGCCATTTACCGAATCTTCCAGCGCTACGCAGGTCAGCGGGTCAACACCCAGTTTTGCTGCGCAGTCGAGATATACTTGCGGATGCGGCTTGCTGTAAGGCAATTTTTCAGCCGAGGCGAGGGTATCGAAACTGTCGCGTAAGTCAAACATGGTCAACACTTTTTCCAGCATATGTAGTGGTGACGCGGAGGCCAGTCCCACCAATAAACCTTGTTCTTTGCATAACGCAACGGCTTCACGCACGCCTGGCAATAATGGGCGTGTCTCTTCAACCAGTGAAATGGCACGAGCAATAACCCGTTCAACCACCTCCTGACGGCTCGGCCCATTCCACGGTTGCCGGGCGTACCATAGATCGACCACCATATCGATGCGTAAACCTAAGGTGTCCGGTAGCTCGTTACGACGGGAGATATCCACCCCCAGGCTTGCCATCACATCCAGTTCAGCCCGATCCCATAAAGGTTCTGAGTCGATAAGTAATCCATCCATATCAAAAATTGCAGCAAGAATCTGACGCGGGGTTGACATTACAACCTCTCCTTTAGAGCATTATGTGTAAGGTATTAAGCCGTGCTTATGATTAAGCGCCTATCATATCGCCTTTAAAGAATGGGCGAAAACAGATATCTACAGGTAAACTAAGTGAAACGACGCGTCTTAATCAAGGAGAACTCATGACGTATCAACAAGCTGGACGCATTGCTGTTTTGAAAAGGATTTTAGGTTGGGTGATTTTTATACCTGCATTGATCTCTACATTGATTTCTTTGCTGAAATTTATGAATACCCGGCAGGAAAACCAGGAAGGCATTAATGCGGTCATGCTCGACTTTACTCATGTCATGATCGATATGATGCAGGCGAATACGCCTTTTTTGAATCTGTTCTGGTATAACTCCCCGACGCCCAATTTTAATGGTGGCGTGAACGTTATGTTCTGGGTGATTTTCATCCTGATTTTTGTCGGACTGGCGTTGCAGGATTCCGGTGCCCGGATGAGTCGCCAGGCGCGCTTCTTGCGGGAAGGTGTTGAAGATCAACTCATTCTGGAAAAAGCCAAAGGGGAAGAGGGGCTAACGCGTGAACAAATTGAGTCACGTATTGTTGTCCCGCACCATACTATTTTCCTGCAGTTTTTCTCGCTGTATATCCTGCCGGTTATTTGTATTGCTGCAGGTTATGTGTTCTTTTCTCTGCTGGGGTTTATTTAATCAAAAGGCCGCACGGAGCGGCCATTATCCTCACCCCATATTATGCTGCTAATAATCTATCCAGTGACTGCTGAGCAATAACCAAATGCTGACCGCCAAATAACCTTGCACGATTTAACAGCGTGTAGAGTTGGTAAACCGGTTGACGTTCAAGGAAATCGGCAGGTAGCGGGGATACTGACTGATAGCCGTCATAGATTTGTGGCGGCTGTTCAGTATGCAGCGGTAACATCGCCAGGTCGCACTCTCGGTCACCCCAGTAGCAGGCCGGGTCGAAAATGTACGGGCCATCCGGACCCAGCGCACAGTTGCCGGACCATAAATCGCCGTGCAACAGAGAAGGCTGCGGTTGATGCGAGGCCAGACGCTGCTGAATATGCTCGACGATGGCATCGATATTGCCGAAAGCGATCCCTTTTTCTGCCGCCAGTTCCAGCTGCCAGCCAATCCGTTGTTCAGCAAAAAAAGTTGACCAGCGACGTTGCCAGGTGTTGGGCTGGGGAGTTGTGGAGAGCGCGTTATCGAAATCGAGGCCAAATTGCGGTTGGTCGCTCCATTGATGTAAACGCGCAATTTGCTGACCAAGAATAAATGCGCTATGCGCATCCAGCGGGCGAGGTGGGAGATAATCCATCACCAGAAAACTGTAGTCACGGTCAGCGCCAACTGCCCAAACCTTAGGCACGGTGACGGTTTTACTACGCGACAGTAACTCCAGTTGGTCGGCTTCGGCGGTAAAACCGGGAAGCAGTTCCCTTTCATCACATTTGACGAAAAAGTCACGTCCTGCATAGCGCAAATGCCATGCGGCATGGACTTCTCCGCCAGGCAGTTCATTACGCAGTTCGATTTCGCCTTCACCTAACTGCTCGCTCAAAAGACGACTGATTGCCTGCCACATGATGTCTCTCCCATGTTGTCTGCCAGATCATAAGGTTAGCGCAAGAATGCGGTGTAAAAACACGAGCTAACGCACACCACAGACTGATTATTGCCCAAAAACCATTTATTTTCTGTTGCTATTCCATTCCTCCCAGGTCGTGATGGTGATTTCAGGATCTTTGCCGGTTGCACTTTGGGTAAGCCCCGAAACCAGTTCTCTAATTTCTTCTTCACTTTGGGTACTGATAAGTCCAAAAGTGTTAGTCCCCAGCTCATGGATATTTCCATCATCATCCGTCATGGTGAGCAAAAAACCGTCGCGAGTCAGGTAATTATTCAACTCGTTAATTTCAGTCAATGTATCCTCGTGCAACATGACGGTTATGACATAACGGACAAGATCGCCACTGGCCATAGTTCACCCCTTTGTTATCACATGACTTTTGAGCATAGTCGGAGAAACGCGTTGCCGACAGGTTGGTGGTGATTCCCCCAATGCAGGGGGAATGTTTCAGTTAGCGGGAAAGGTAAGCGTAAATTTTTTGTGTATCGTCATGGGAGCACAGGCGTGTTCCCTGATTGAGTGTGGCTGCACTCCCCGCAGCTACGCCAAAACGGACCATCTCTTCAAGAGAGGCATTTTCTGCCAGTTTCAGTGTCATCGCGCCGACCATGCTGTCACCAGCGCCTACGGTGCTCTGGCTTTTCACCGGTGGTGGCACAACCTGAATGCAGTTTTCACTATCAACGCCCAGCGCCCCTTGTGGACCCAGGGAAACGACAACTCGTTTGGCCTTGCCGCTATTAACGATTTCCTGCGCGGCTTTGCGGACATCGTCTGGCTGGGTGAGTTCGCGATTCACCAGCGCACTGAGTTCTTTTTGGTTAGGCTTAACCAACTCGATGTTACCAATCGCCAGTGCTGCACTTAACGCTTCGCCAGAACTGTCGACGATACAGCGGATCCCTTGGTTTTGCGCAGCGGAAATCAGTTGGGTTAATTTTTCTAGCTTCACACCTGGCGGCAGGCTTCCGCTTATGACCAGGATAGCACCGGATTCAATTTCCAGAACTTGCTCTTCAAGCTGGCGAAACTCATCTTCACTTAATGCCGCGCCTGGCATGACAAAACGATACTGCTCACCGCTTGCTTCCACATGTACGTGTAAATTCTGCCGGGTCCAGTCTTTGGCTTCTACAGTAGCGACGGGGACATTTTCATCTGCCAACAGTGAAACCAGATGTTCGCCGGTCGCACCACCCGCCGGGAAGATCGCTGTGGCACTGCCTCCAAGATGGGCAATGGCGCGGGCGACGTTGATGCCGCCGCCTCCGGGTTCGAATACCGGTGCGGTACAGCGCAGCTTTCCTTCGGGATAAATTTGCGGGGTAATTGTTGCGCTATCGAGAGAGGGCGCAAGTGTCAACGTATAGATACGTACCATCATTTCCTCCTATAGGCTGATTTCAGTCTGGCACCGAATCAGCGGAAAGTGAAGAAATTAACAATATGATTTATTAGAGCTTTATTTAAAATTTTGCAGATAAATATATATAAATAAAAATCTGTTTTCGCCACATGCTTATTCAAAAAATGAAATAAGAATACATTGCTAAGTTATTCGCGCCTTTTTATAATTCGTTACCTTTCCAGGGACGCTAATCTTTGATCCTTAAGAAAGTTTCCGGGACCGCGAAGGTCTCTTTTTTTGTTGTACGGACTCTTGATAAATGAAGCTTTTGAAGACAGTTCCTGCCATCGTTATGTTGGCGGGGGGCATGTTTGCGTCACTGAATGCAGCTGCCGATGATTCCGTTTTTACTGTCATGGACGATCCTGCCAGCGCTAAAAAACCTTTCGAAGGTAATCTGAATGCAGGATATCTTGCACAATCAGGCAATACGAAAAGCTCCTCACTTACGGCTGACACTACCATGACCTGGTATGGACATACCACTGCCTGGTCGCTGTGGGGAAACGCCAGTAATACCTCTTCTAATGATGAGCGTTCTTCAGAAAAATATGCGGCGGGCGGGCGTAGCCGTTTTAATTTAACTGATTATGACTATTTATTTGGGCAGGCAAGCTGGCTGACAGACCGTTATAACGGCTATCGAGAGCGCGATGTGTTGACCGCGGGTTATGGTCGCCAGTTTTTGAATGGCCCGGTACACAGTTTCCGCTTTGAATTCGGTCCAGGTGTGCGTTACGACAAATATACCGACAATGCCAGTGAAACCCAGCCGCTGGGTTATGCCTCCGGGGCTTATGCATGGCAGTTGACTGACAACGCTAAATTTACGCAGGGTGTTTCCGTCTTTGGCGCGGAAGACACAACGCTGAACTCTGAAAGCGCATTAAATGTTGCTATTAATGAACATTTTGGACTGAAGGTGGCTTACAACGTCACATGGAACTCTGAACCTCCAGAGTCTGCACCGGAACATACCGATCGTCGGACAACCTTATCGCTGGGCTACAGCATGTAACATTATCTGCCGGACCGTAGTATGCGGTCTGGCTGTTTTCGTTTGTCACTGCTCAGCCCCAAATCATTGCTGCCCAACGTAGCAACAACATAGCGCCACAGATTGCCAGTAGCACCACCACCATCTTCCAGTGTTTTTTATCAAAGCGTTTAGTCGGCATACCAGTGTCCTGCATATCTCTTGTGCGTGATAACGGAGTGTAACAAAAGGGACAGGCAACAAGGGATTTTTTGCAATTGCAGCCGTCGGGTGGCGTTGTGCACCCGGTCACTGTTATTGAGTTTAAAGTATATGTATCAACATATACATCGTAAATATTTAGTTATAAATACGCCTGTAGTTCATCTGGACTAAAGCTCAGGCTTTGGCTGATTACATTTATAGCTGCATAATATGTTTCTACCGTTTTATAATGATTATGATGAATGGCTATATGAACAGCTGATATGTTGTCATAATTTTTAGCGGCCAACAGTGTGAATAACTGATGTTGACTAAAAGAATATTTTTTTGCAAAAGTACACAGCGTCGATATATAAGATAGCACGACGTCTTCATTACCCTTGCTCATGGCGATGTATAAAGCAGGGGTTCCATGTGCTGTTGCGCCTTTTAATAAATCCATGATATTAATTTTACTGAGGTTATATTTAAAGGCGATTCCATAAATTTTTGAGAGGAACCGTGTGACACACAAAGGGTGATTATTTTCCATTGCAGCGAATAATCCTGGTTCACCGTCGTGTATTTTCATTGCTAAAATATCCATTACCAGCTTTTTGTTTAAAAGCTCTTGTGCTATTGGAGTGGTTAATGTATTAAGGAAGATATTGATTATTTCATCGAATCCATACAACATGGTAATGTAGAGTCCAGGTGTGTCATTGGCACTTTTAGTTTGCAGTAACTTAACTAGATTATTTTTATGAATGATGCGACTATTTACCAGTGACTGAATTTCTTGCATAAATATTTTTACGTTGTCAGTATGTCCGTTCATCATAGCCAGAAATAAAGCAGGAGTACCAACGCTATTCTGCGCAGTTATTATTTTAATGATTTCTTTTTCAGGGAGTATGCGCAACTGTTTGAATAATGTAATAAGCTGTTGAGTCTGTCCTGTGGCCATTATTAACAACATTGCCGATGGATGTATAGGGGCAAATGGCATTCGTGTCGCAATACCCTCGAAAATAGCCGCTGGAACTCCCTCAGGTAATAGAGGGAGAATTGCAATTGCACAGTTGCGAACATACATATCAGCCCAGGTCTGAGCATCGGGACCTGAACTGATGAACTTATCAAGCGAGACAAAGCCTCGTGCTGTCCTGTGGGTGCCTCTGACGGCAACATTGGTGTCGTTCGGATCGTAAACGGACACAACATAATTTAACTGTCCATCCGCTGCTAACTTTATTCGTAGCCTTACTGATAAAGTATGATTGTCTATATATAAAATCGCGGACATATGACTGACATTGTTTGCCATCATTCGACAGAAGAAAATATCTAAAGCGAAGCCAAAATCCTTACTCGCGATAACGCGACTCCCTGCAGGAGGATGGCGAAGTAATGCTCTGAACTCCGCGTCCCGGACTATAGGGACATGCTGTTGTATGGATTCAACGGAGGAGTAATGTTTAATCAGGTTGACTTTGCCTTTTCCATTTCCCAATGAATCAAGGGCGTATTGTAATGACAGATGGCGACAAAATATAGCGTCAGAAGGAGATTGCAAAAAAAATGCACTACCATTGAGATTTACTGTTGGTTGTATAGTTTTTTCTCTATGGATTTTTTTTGACAGCTTCATGCAATGGTTACGTTTTTCGGCAGTTGACTGTTCCTGTTCAATATAATCCAGTATGCTTCGCAAATGGTTAGCTTTAATGGGCGTGGTTTCCAGGAGTAAGGAAATGATTTCTTTTTTATAGTGTAATGTAATGTAATGAGTATATTTTCTGCATGGATGGGGGAAGTGGCAAAGTTAATGATAAAAAGGGCAGTGGAATAACAATTTTGTGATATTTTTCGACAGCTTGCGGTAAATTCCTGAGTAACACAGTATGACAGCATCGAACTTAAATCAGAGGTATCAAGTAGGGTGATGAGCTGGCGCGCAAATTGATTAATAGGCTCTGCTGAAGGCGTTGGTATGTCGCTATCGATGTGCACTCTATGAGGAGACTTATAATGAGTTCTGATAATGATATCGTTTTCACTCATAATCTATTCGCCTTATATATGTCTGGATGTTTTGAGTATGATGATTAATTATTATCGCCAGAACGAAATGTGCACGAAAAATTGCTATAAGAATTGTGTCACTTTTATCATTGCGATATGACCAGTTCGTCATTAATCTCATGATCGTTTAAATACCACCGCCAAATAGCGCAACGAACTTTGCTGGATTCAGTTTATCTGCGTAAATCCGCTCGCAGTAAACCTTTCAGACGCTGCGTGATGTTATCAGTGGTTCTTTAAGCGTTTTGCTGGTGTACTCACTACAAACGAATTGCGAATCGAATCAATGTGAAACGGAAAGGTACAATCTCCCTTTTTTTAGTGTTAACATCGTTCAACCGGGTGGAAGGTGAGAGGTTAATGTCTTTCATTTGTGTACCTGATTGCGAACCAATTTAGCATTTGTTGGCTAGATGGTTTCGCAATGAACTGTTAATAAACAAATTTTTCTTTGTATGTGATCTTTCGTGTGGGTCACCACTGCAAATAAGGATATAAAATGCCTGTTATAACTCTTCCTGATGGCAGCCAACGCCATTACGACCACGCTGTAAGCCCCATGGATGTTGCGCTGGACATTGGTCCAGGTCTGGCGAAAGCCTGTATCGCAGGGCGCGTTAATGGTGAACTGGTTGATGCTTGCGATCTGATTGAAAACGACGCACAACTGTCGATCATTACCGCCAAAGACGAAGAAGGTCTGGAGATCATTCGTCACTCCTGTGCGCACCTGTTAGGGCACGCGATTAAACAACTTTGGCCGCATACCAAAATGGCAATCGGCCCGGTTATTGACAACGGTTTTTATTACGACGTTGATCTTGACCGCACGTTAACCCAGGAAGATGTCGAAGCACTCGAGAAGCGGATGCATGAGCTTGCTGAGAAAAACTACGACGTCATTAAAAAGAAAGTCAGCTGGCACGAAGCGCGTGAAACTTTCGCCAACCGTGGGGAGAGCTACAAAGTCTCCATTCTTGACGAAAACATCGCCCATGATGACAAGCCAGGTCTGTACTTCCATGAAGAATATGTCGACATGTGCCGCGGTCCGCACGTACCGAACATGCGTTTCTGCCATCATTTCAAACTGATGAAAACGGCAGGGGCTTACTGGCGTGGCGACAGCAACAACAAAATGTTGCAACGTATTTACGGTACGGCGTGGGCAGACAAAAAAGCGCTAAACGCTTACCTGCAGCGCCTGGAAGAAGCCGCGAAACGCGACCACCGTAAAATCGGTAAACAGCTCGACCTGTACCATATGCAGGAAGAAGCGCCGGGTATGGTCTTCTGGCACAACGACGGTTGGACCATCTTCCGTGAACTGGAAGTGTTTGTTCGTTCTAAACTGAAAGAGTACCAGTATCAGGAAGTTAAAGGTCCGTTCATGATGGACCGTGTTCTGTGGGAAAAAACCGGTCACTGGGACAACTACAAAGATGCAATGTTCACCACGTCTTCTGAGAACCGTGAATACTGCATTAAGCCGATGAACTGCCCGGGTCACGTACAAATTTTCAACCAGGGGCTGAAGTCTTATCGCGATCTGCCGCTGCGTATGGCCGAGTTTGGTAGCTGCCACCGTAACGAGCCGTCAGGTTCGCTGCATGGCCTGATGCGTGTACGTGGTTTTACCCAGGATGACGCGCATATCTTCTGTACTGAAGAACAAATTCGCGATGAAGTTAACGGATGTATCCGTTTAGTCTATGATATGTACAGCACTTTTGGCTTCGAGAAGATCGTCGTCAAACTCTCCACTCGTCCTGAAAAACGTATTGGCAGCGACGAAATGTGGGATCGTGCTGAGGCGGACCTGGCAGTTGCGCTGGAAGAAAACAACATCCCGTTTGAATATCAACTGGGTGAAGGCGCTTTCTACGGTCCGAAAATTGAATTTACCCTGTATGACTGCCTCGATCGTGCATGGCAGTGCGGTACAGTACAGCTGGACTTCTCCTTGCCGTCTCGTCTGAGCGCCTCCTATGTGGGTGAAGACAACGAGCGTAAGGTACCGGTAATGATTCACCGCGCAATTCTGGGGTCGATGGAACGTTTCATCGGTATCCTGACCGAAGAATTCGCTGGTTTCTTCCCGACCTGGCTTGCGCCGGTTCAGGTTGTTATCATGAATATTACCGATTCACAGTCTGAATACGTTAACGAATTGACGCAAAAACTATCAAATGCGGGCATTCGTGTTAAAGCAGACTTGAGAAATGAGAAGATTGGCTTTAAAATCCGCGAGCACACTTTGCGTCGCGTCCCATATATGCTGGTCTGTGGTGATAAAGAGGTGGAATCAGGCAAAGTTGCCGTTCGCACCCGCCGTGGTAAAGACCTGGGAAGCATGGACGTAAATGAAGTGATCGAGAAGCTGCAACAAGAGATTCGCAGCCGCAGTCTTAAACAATTGGAGGAATAAGGTATTAAAGGCGGAAAACGAGTTCAAACGGCGCGCCCTAACCGTATCAATGGCGAAATTCGCGCCCAGGAAGTTCGCTTAACAGGTCTGGAAGGCGAGCAGCTTGGTATTGTGAGTCTGAGAGAAGCTCTGGAGAAAGCAGAAGAAGCCGGAGTAGACTTAGTCGAGATCAGCCCTAACGCCGAGCCGCCGGTTTGTCGTATAATGGATTACGGCAAATTCCTCTATGAAAAGAGCAAGTCTTCTAAGGAACAGAAGAAAAAGCAAAAAGTTATCCAGGTTAAGGAAATTAAATTCCGTCCTGGTACAGATGAAGGCGACTATCAGGTAAAACTCCGCAGCCTGATTCGCTTTCTCGAAGAGGGTGATAAAGCCAAAATCACGCTGCGTTTCCGCGGTCGTGAGATGGCGCACCAGCAAATCGGTATGGAAGTGCTTAATCGCGTGAAAGACGATTTGCAAGAACTGGCAGTGGTCGAATCCTTCCCAACGAAGATCGAAGGCCGCCAGATGATCATGGTGCTCGCTCCTAAGAAGAAACAGTAAGGCCTTCAAGTAGCACTGTCTGTGGAGCCTTTGGGCTTCACAGGCATTGTTCGCCTTTGTTTCGTTTATTAACAATGCGAAGTGGAAGTTATTAAAATGCCAAAAATTAAGACCGTACGCGGTGCTGCTAAGCGCTTCAAAAAAACCGGTAAAGGTGGTTTTAAGCACAAGCACGCTAACCTGCGTCACATTCTGACCAAAAAAGCGACCAAACGTAAACGTCACCTGCGTCCGAAAGCCATGGTTTCCAAAGGCGATCTGGGCCTGGTAATCGCGTGCCTGCCGTACGCATAAGCCGTTAACGTTTTTAACTTTTTAATTAGAATATAGATACAGGAGAGCACATATGGCTCGCGTAAAACGTGGTGTAATTGCACGCGCACGTCACAAGAAAATTTTGAAACAAGCTAAAGGCTACTACGGTGCGCGTTCTCGCGTATACCGCGTTGCCTTCCAGGCTGTTATCAAAGCTGGTCAGTATGCTTACCGTGACCGTCGTCAACGTAAGCGTCAGTTCCGTCAACTGTGGATTGCGCGTATCAACGCAGCAGCACGTCAGAACGGTATTTCTTACAGCAAATTCATCAATGGCCTGAAAAAAGCCTCTGTTGAAATCGACCGTAAGATCCTGGCTGATATCGCAGTATTCGACAAAGTAGCGTTCACCGCTCTGGTTGAAAAAGCGAAAGCAGCTCTGGCATAAGCCAGTTGAAAGAGGGAGCTAGTCTCCCTCTTTTCGTTTCAACGCCATCAAAACATTGACTTTTATCGCCGTAGCCTTTTCAATAAAGGTCTTTTGAAAAGTACCAAAAGGTAACGCAAGCAATGAATGCTGCTATTTTCCGCTTCTTTTTTTACTTTAGCACCTGACTCCAGGAGGCTAGCGCGTGAGAAGAGAAACGGAAAACAGCGCCTGAAAGCCTCCCAGTGGAGGCTTTTTTTGTATGCGCGTTTTGAAAAATAAAAAGCCTGTCTCATCAGGCGTAATTGTCGCAGCCAGTCTGGGCACGGCCAGCGCGGAGAAACCGGAGCGTACTTAAGTACGTGAGGATTTCGAGCACTGCCCGGGACCAAAATGGCAAGTAAAATAGCCTGATGGGATAGGCTCTAAGTCCAACGAACCAGTGTCACCACTGACACAATGAGGAAAACCATGTCACATCTCGCAGAACTGGTTGCCAGTGCGAAGGCGGCCATTAGCCAGGCGTCAGATGTTGCCGCGTTAGACAATGTGCGCGTCGAATATTTGGGTAAAAAAGGGCACTTAACCCTTCAGATGACGACCCTGCGTGAGCTGCCGCCAGAAGAACGCCCGGCAGCCGGTGCGGTTATCAACGAAGCGAAAGAGCAGGTTCAGCAGGCGCTGAATGCACGTAAAGCGGAACTGGAAAGCGCAGCGCTGAATGCGCGTCTGGCTGCGGAAACGATTGATGTCTCCCTGCCGGGTCGTCGTATTGAAAACGGCGGTCTGCATCCGGTGACCCGTACCATCGACCGTATCGAAAGTTTCTTCGGTGAGCTTGGCTTTACCGTGGCAACCGGGCCGGAAATCGAAGACGATTATCATAACTTCGATGCTCTGAACATTCCTGGTCACCACCCGGCGCGCGCTGACCACGACACTTTCTGGTTTGACGCTACCCGCCTGCTGCGTACCCAGACCTCTGGCGTACAGATCCGCACCATGAAAGCTCAGCAGCCACCGATTCGTATCATCGCGCCTGGCCGCGTTTATCGTAACGACTACGACCAGACTCACACGCCGATGTTCCATCAGATGGAAGGTCTGATTGTTGATACCAACATCAGCTTTACCAACCTGAAAGGCACGCTGCACGACTTCCTGCGTAACTTCTTTGAGGAAGATTTGCAGATCCGCTTCCGTCCTTCCTACTTCCCGTTTACCGAACCTTCTGCAGAAGTGGACGTCATGGGGAAAAACGGTAAATGGCTGGAAGTACTGGGCTGCGGGATGGTGCATCCGAACGTGCTGCGTAATGTTGGCATCGATCCGGAAGTTTACTCTGGTTTCGCCTTCGGGATGGGGATGGAGCGTCTGACTATGTTGCGTTACGGCGTCACCGACCTGCGTTCATTCTTCGAAAACGATCTGCGTTTCCTCAAACAGTTTAAATAAGGCAGGAATAGATTATGAAATTCAGTGAACTGTGGTTACGCGAATGGGTGAACCCGGCGATTGATAGTGATGCGTTGGCAAATCAAATCACCATGGCTGGCCTGGAAGTTGACGGTGTAGAACCGGTTGCCGGTAGCTTCCACGGCGTGGTTGTGGGTGAAGTGGTTGAGTGTGCGCAGCATCCGAACGCTGACAAACTGCGAGTGACAAAAGTGAATGTCGGCGGCGATCGCCTGCTGGACATTGTCTGCGGTGCGCCAAACTGCCGTCAGGGCCTGCGTGTGGCGGTAGCGACCATTGGTGCTGTTCTGCCGGGTGATTTCAAAATTAAAGCGGCAAAACTGCGCGGCGAACCGTCTGAAGGGATGCTGTGCTCCTTTTCTGAGCTGGGAATTTCTGACGATCACAGCGGCATTATCGAACTGCCAGCGGATGCGCCGATTGGCACCGACATCCGCGAATACCTGAAA
This sequence comes from Escherichia sp. MOD1-EC5990, assembly GCF_002965285.1. Taxonomy (NCBI): domain Bacteria; kingdom Pseudomonadati; phylum Pseudomonadota; class Gammaproteobacteria; order Enterobacterales; family Enterobacteriaceae; genus Escherichia; species Escherichia sp. MOD1-EC5990. The sequence continues at coordinate 214,510 of NZ_PTRV01000006.1, forward strand.
CTCGATGACAACACCATCGAAATCAGCGTGACACCAAACCGTGCCGATTGCTTAGGCATTATCGGCGTGGCGCGTGATGTTGCCGTGCTGAACCAGCTGCCGCTGGTTGAACCGGAAATCGTTCCGGTTGGTGCGACCATCGACGACACGCTGCCGATTGCAGTAGAAGCGCCGGAAGCCTGCCCGCGTTATCTTGGCCGTGTGGTAAAAGGCATTAACGTTAAAGCGCCAACTCCGCTGTGGATGAAAGAAAAACTGCGTCGTTGCGGGATCCGTTCTATCGATGCAGTTGTTGACGTCACCAACTATGTGCTGCTCGAACTGGGCCAGCCGATGCACGCTTTCGATAAAGATCGCATTGAAGGCGGCATTGTGGTGCGGATGGCGAAAGAGGGCGAAACGCTGGTACTGCTCGACGGTACCGAAGCGAAGCTGAACGCTGACACCCTGGTCATCGCCGACCACAACAAGGCGCTGGCGATGGGCGGCATCTTTGGTGGCGAACACTCTGGCGTGAATGACGAAACGCAAAACGTCCTGTTGGAATGCGCTTTCTTCAGCCCACTGTCTATCACCGGTCGTGCTCGTCGTCATGGCCTGCATACTGATGCGTCTCACCGTTATGAGCGTGGCGTTGATCCGGCACTGCAGCACAAAGCGATGGAACGTGCGACCCGTCTGCTGATCGACATCTGCGGTGGTGAGGCTGGTCCGGTAATTGATATCACCAACGAAGCAACGCTGCCGAAGCGTGCAACCATCACTTTGCGTCGCAGCAAACTGGATCGCCTGATTGGTCATCATATTGCCAATGAGCAGGTTACTGACATTCTGCGTCGTCTCGGCTGCGAAGTGACCGAAGGCAAAGACGAGTGGCAGGCAGTTGCGCCGAGCTGGCGTTTCGACATGGAGATTGAAGAAGATCTGGTCGAAGAAGTCGCGCGTGTTTACGGCTACAACAACATCCCTGATGAGCCGGTGCAGGCAAACCTGATTATGGGTACTCACCGTGAAGCCGATCTGTCGCTCAAGCGCGTGAAAACGCTGCTCAACGACAAAGGCTATCAGGAAGTGATCACCTACAGCTTCGTTGATCCGAAAGTGCAGCAGATGATCCATCCAGGTGTTGAAGCCTTACTGCTGCCAAGCCCTATTTCCGTTGAAATGTCAGCAATGCGTCTTTCTCTGTGGACCGGCCTGCTGGCAACCGTGGTGTACAACCAGAACCGTCAGCAAAACCGTGTGCGCATTTTCGAAAGCGGTCTGCGTTTTGTGCCAGATACTCAGGCACCGTTGGGCATTCGTCAGGATCTGATGTTAGCCGGTGTTATTTGCGGTAACCGTTACGAAGAGCACTGGAACCTGGCAAAAGAGACCGTTGATTTCTATGATTTGAAAGGCGATCTTGAATCCGTTCTCGACCTGACCGGTAAACTGGCTGATGTTGAGTTCCGTGCGCAAGCGAATCCGGCGCTGCATCCGGGGCAATCCGCAGCGATTTATCTGAAAGGTGAACGTATTGGTTTTGTTGGGGTTGTTCATCCTGAACTGGAACGTAAACTGGATCTTAACGGTCGCACTCTGGTGTTCGAACTGGAGTGGAACAAGCTCGCAGACCGCGTGGTGCCTCAGGCGCGTGAGATTTCTCGCTTCCCGGCGAACCGTCGTGACATCGCGGTGGTGGTCGCAGAAAACGTTCCCGCAGCGGATATTTTATCCGAATGTAAGAAAGTTGGCGTAAATCAGGTAGTTGGCGTAAACTTATTTGACGTGTACCGCGGTAAGGGTGTTGCGGAGGGGTATAAGAGCCTCGCCATAAGCCTGATCCTGCAAGATACCAGCCGTACACTCGAAGAAGAGGAGATTGCCGCTACCGTCGCCAAATGTGTAGAGGCATTAAAAGAGCGATTCCAGGCATCATTGAGGGATTGAACCTATGGCGCTTACAAAAGCTGAAATGTCAGAATATCTGTTTGATAAGCTTGGGCTTAGCAAGCGGGATGCCAAAGAACTGGTTGAACTGTTTTTCGAAGAGATCCGTCGAGCTCTGGAAAACGGCGAACAGGTGAAACTCTCTGGTTTTGGTAACTTCGATCTGCGTGATAAGAATCAACGCCCGGGACGTAACCCGAAAACGGGCGAGGATATTCCCATTACAGCACGGCGCGTGGTGACCTTCAGACCCGGGCAGAAGTTAAAAAGCCGGGTCGAAAACGCTTCGCCCAAAGACGAGTAATCTGATCTAACTAAAAAGGCCGCTCTGCGGCCTTTTTTCTTTTCACTGTCGAAGAGTCACCGTAAAATCAACGCCATGACACTTCAGCAGAACGGATACCATGCTGACACTTGCCCGCCAACAACAGCGACAAAATATTCGCTGGTTATTATGCCTGTCAGTTTTGATGCTGCTGGCGCTTCTCTTAAGCCTTTGCGCCGGTGAACAATGGATTTCGCCAGGTGACTGGTTTACTCCTCGTGGCGAACTGTTCATCTGGCAAATTCGCCTGCCACGTACGCTGGCTGTATTGCTGGTTGGTGCGGCGCTGGCTATATCCGGCTCTGTAATGCAGGCATTGTTTGAAAATCCTCTGGCAGAACCTGGACTACTTGGCGTCTCTAACGGCGCAGGCGTAGGGCTTATCGCCGCGGTATTGCTTGGGCAAGGGCAATTCCCAAACTGGGCACTAGGGCTGTGTGCGATTGCTGGCGCGCTTATCATCACTTTAATACTCTTACGTTTTGCCCGTCGTCATCTTTCGACCAGTCGGTTATTGCTGGCTGGTGTTGCATTAGGGATTATCTGTAGCGCACTAATGACGTGGGCTATCTATTTTTCCACCTCTGTTGATTTACGTCAGCTGATGTACTGGATGATGGGCGGTTTTGGCGGCGTAGACTGGCGGCAAAGTTGGCTGATGCTGGCATTGATACCCGTGTTGTTGTGGATCTGTTGTCAGTCCAGACCGATGAATATGTTAGCACTTGGCGAGATCTCGGCGCGGCAACTAGGTTTACCCCTGTGGTTCTGGCGCAATGTGCTGGTGGCAGCGACCGGCTGGATGGTTGGCGTCAGTGTGGCGTTGGCGGGTGCTATCGGCTTTATTGGTCTGGTGATCCCACATATTCTCCGGTTATGTGGTTTGACCGATCATCGCGTATTACTTCCCGGCTGCGCGCTGGCAGGGGCGAGCGCATTGCTGCTGGCCGATGTTGTAGCGCGCCTGGCATTAGCTGCCGCAGAGCTGCCTATTGGCGTGGTCACCGCAACGTTGGGTGCGCCGGTGTTTATCTGGTTATTGTTAAAAGCAGGACGTTAGCCGCAAAAGACGGTCTATGATTAAAAGCTAAGATTTTTACTGACCACCCAGGAGAAACGATGCAAGATTCCATTCTGACGACCGTAGTGAAAGATATCGACGGTGAAGTGGCCACGCTGGAGAAGTACGCCGGTAATGTGCTGTTGATTGTCAATGTCGCCTCAAAGTGTGGCTTAACGCCGCAATATGAGCAGTTGGAGAATATTCAGAAAGCCTGGGCCGATCGTGGTTTTGTGGTGTTGGGATTCCCGTGCAACCAGTTTCTGGAGCAAGAACCGGGCAGCGATGAAGAGATTAAAACTTACTGCACCACTACCTGGGGGGTGACGTTCCCGATGTTCAGTAAGATTGAAGTTAATGGCGAAGGACGCCATCCGCTGTATCAAAAATTGATTGCCGCAGCGCCGACGGCAGTCGCGCCGGAAGAGAGCGGATTCTATGCCCGTATGGTCAGCAAAGGTCGTGCACCGCTGTACCCTGATGATATTTTATGGAATTTTGAGAAATTTTTAGTTGGCAGGGACGGATTGGTCATCCAGCGTTTTTCCCCGGATATGACGCCGGAAGATCCCATTGTGATGGAAAGCATTAAACTGGCGTTGGCGAAATAATGTCTATTGTGATGCAGCTACAGGATGTTGCGGAATCAACCCGCCTTGGGCCGCTTTCTGGCGAGGTTCGGGCTGGGGAGATCCTGCATCTGGTGGGGCCGAATGGCGCGGGTAAGAGTACCTTACTGGCGCGAATGGCCGGAATGACCAGCGGTAAGGGAAGCATTCAGTTCGCGGGGCAACCACTGGAAGCATGGTCCGCAACAAAACTCGCGCTGCATCGCGCCTATCTTTCACAACAACAGACGCCACCGTTTGCAATGCCGGTCTGGCACTACCTGACACTGCATCAGCACGATAAAACGCGTACCGAACTACTGAATGATGTCGCAGGGGCGCTGGCTCTTGATGACAAACTCGGACGTAGCACCAATCAACTTTCCGGCGGCGAATGGCAACGCGTACGTCTTGCTGCGGTGGTGCTGCAAATCACACCACAAGCCAATCCCGCAGGCCAATTACTACTTCTTGATGAGCCTATGAACAGTCTTGATGTTGCGCAACAAAGTGCGTTAGACAAAATTCTGAGCGCGCTGTGTCAGCAAGGACTGGCGATTGTTATGAGCAGTCACGATCTCAACCACACCTTGCGTCATGCGCATCGGGCGTGGTTGCTAAAAGGTGGAAAAATGCTGGCCAGTGGACGCAGAGAAGAGGTGCTCACGCCGCCAAATCTGGCGCAGGCCTATGGGATGAATTTTCGCCGTCTGGATATCGAAGGTCACAGAATGCTGATTTCGACCATCTGATTTCATTAGTATCTTGAAAATCGGGTAATTACGACGCTAAATTAATGCAAGAATAAAAAACAGAGGAACCGTACGGAATGCGTTTCTGCCTTATTTTGATCACAGCACTGTTTCTGGCCGGGTGTAGCCACCATAAAGCACCGCCGCCAAATGCCAGACTTTCTGATTCGATTACCGTTATTGCCGGTTTGAACGACCAGCTACAGAGCTGGCATGGCACGCCGTATCGTTATGGTGGCATGACGCGGCGCGGTGTGGACTGTTCGGGGTTTGTGGTTGTGACGATGCGCGATCGTTTCGATTTGCAGCTGCCCCGTGAAACCAAACAACAAGCCTCTATCGGCACGCAAATTGATAAAGACGAGTTGCTGCCTGGTGACCTGGTCTTTTTCAAAACGGGCTCCGGACAAAATGGTTTGCATGTAGGTATTTACGATACCAACAACCAATTTATCCACGCCTCTACCAGCAAGGGAGTGATGCGTTCCTCACTCGATAATGTCTATTGGCAGAAAAATTTCTGGCAGGCGAGACGAATCTAGTATGTCGAAAAATGGACGGCGATGATACATCTCCGTCCATTTACTCCTGAATACAGTAGTATTTTACAGACAAAAATACCGTATATGGATTATTCGTTTATAATCAGGATAATCTAATAAAAGGACCCCTGAAAAAGTGGTTAACATGGAACAAATGAAAGTTACTCCTTCTGTAATTGTTATGTCTTATGGCCTCATCCCTTTTAGCCGGATACTGAAAAACATCCTTCGAGAGGGACGGTTACCATGAAGATTTTTTTGGAGAATCTTTATCGTTCTGATTGCTATTTCCTGCCGATAAGAGATAACCAGCAAGACCTTGTCGGCGTTGAGTTAATTACCCATTTCTCCAGTGAAGATGGTACGGTTCGTATACCGACGAGTCGGGTTATAGCGCAACTTACCGAGGAGCAACATTGGCAATTATTTTCTGAGCAGTTGGAATTGCTAAAATCATGCCAACACTTTTTTATTCAACATAAACTCTTTGCCTGGCTTAATTTAACCCCACAAGTGGCTACTTTATTATTAGACAGGGATAATTACGCGGGCGAACTATTAAAATATCCGTTTATTGAACTGTTGATTAATGAGAATTACCCGCATCTCGATGAAGGAAAAGATAATCGCGATCTTTTGTCCTTATCGCAAATGTATCCCCTTGTGTTAGGTAATTTGGGCGCAGGCAATAGCACAATGAAAGCGGTTTTTGATGGTCTTTTCACCCGCGTCATGCTGGATAAAAGTTTTATTCAGCAACAAATCACGCATCGCTCCTTCGAACCGTTTATTCGTGCGCTCCAGGCGCAAATTTCCCCATGTTGCAATTGCATCATCGCGGGGGGCATTGATACGCCAGAAATAATGGCACAGATTACCCCCTTTGATTTCCATGCTCTCCAGGGATGCCTGTGGCCTGCCGTTCCTGTAAATCAGATAACGACGTTGGTTCAGCGATAACCCTCCTGTTTGCTGGTGTTTAAGACGAGAGTAACCGTCTACACTATCAAACAGGAGGATCTATGACCCTGTCTTTTATTACCCGTTGGCGCGATGAATTGCCAGCAACCTATACAACACTTTCCCCTACGCCTTTAAATAATGCCCGGCTGATTTGGCATAATGCCGAACTGGCTAACACGCTGGGTATTCCATCGTCACTGTTTAAAAATGGCGCAGGTGTCTGGGGTGGCGAAACCCTACTGCCTGGTATGTCACCACTGGCGCAGGTTTACAGTGGTCATCAGTTCGGCGTCTGGGCGGGCCAACTGGGTGATGGGCGCGGCATTTTACTCGGCGAACAACGGCTTGCTGATGGCACTACAATGGACTGGCATCTGAAAGGTGCTGGCCTGACGCCTTATTCGCGAATGGGTGATGGACGGGCGGTTTTACGTTCGACGATACGAGAAAGTCTCGCCAGTGAGGCGATGCATTATCTGGGCATTCCGACGACCCGCGCGTTGAGTATCGTCACCAGCGATTCACCAGTGTATCGGGAAACGGTGGAGCCAGGCGCGATGCTGATGCGTGTGGCACCAAGCCATCTGCGCTTTGGTCATTTCGAACATTTTTACTATCGCCGCGAGCCGGAAAAGGTTCGTCAGTTAGCTGAATTTGCTATTCGTCATTACTGGTCACATCTTGCAGATGATGAGGACAAATACCGTCTCTGGTTTACCGATGTTGTCGCACGTACCGCATCGTTAATTGCCCAATGGCAGACGGTCGGCTTTGCTCATGGGGTGATGAATACCGACAACATGTCGCTGCTGGGGCTGACGCTTGATTACGGGCCGTTTGGTTTTCTTGATGATTACGAACCCGGTTTTATTTGTAATCACTCGGATCACCAAGGGCGTTACAGCTTTGATAATCAACCTGCCGTCGCGTTGTGGAATTTACAGCGTCTGGCGCAGACATTGTCACCATTTGTTGCCGTAGATGCCCTGAATGAGGCCCTGGACAGCTATCAGCAGGTTTTGTTGACGCATTATGGACAACGGATGCGGCAGAAACTGGGCTTCATGACGGAGCAAAAAGAGGATAACGCGCTACTGAATGAATTATTCAGTCTGATGGCGCGAGAGCGCAGCGATTATACCCGCACATTCCGCATGCTGAGTCTGACCGAGCAGTACAGCGCGGCGTCACCGCTACGTGATGAGTTTATCGATCGTGCGGCATTTGATGACTGGTTTGCCCGTTATCGGGTACGTTTGCAACAAGACGAGGTTACCGATAGTGAGCGTCAGCAGCTGATGCAAAGCGTAAATCCTTCGCTGGTGTTGCGCAACTGGTTGGCGCAACGGGCGATTGAAGCGGCAGAAAAGGGTGATATGACGGAATTGCACCGCCTGCATGAGGCGTTGCGAAATCCTTTCAGCGACAGGGATGATGACTATGTCAGTCGTCCACCTGACTGGGGTAAACGGCTGGAAGTCAGCTGCTCGAGTTAAAGGCTACTTGGTCAATAGCAGCTTGCCAGCCTGAGTTTTACGGAGCAGATATTCTTGCCCGTCATGATCGATAATCAGTTTGCCATCCGGACCTAACAGTGTCTGGCTGGTAATTCGCCGAATGGGCTGCGGGGAGGCGGTCTTGTGATTGGCATCCGTTTCAGGCGTGAGTTTTCTGCTATCCGTATAACGCATAAAAATTAATAATAATTGATATAACAATGATTCTTATTATCAATATTCTGGCGGGCCAGAGCAAGCAGTAATTTGTTGAGAAGACAACAAGTTGCGCAGAAATGCCCATTCCGTCAGGAATGGGCACGCATTCAGAAGCGGGTATCAACCGCAGAGGCGAGTTTTTCGACCAGGCGTTCGGTATCTTCCCAGCCCAGACACGGGTCGGTAATCGATTGACCGTAAGTGAGCGGCTGACCGCCGACGATTTTTTGCGTTCCTTCGCGCAGGAAACTTTCCGCCATAATTCCAGCAATCGCCGTAGAGCCATTGCGGATTTGCTGACAAATATCCTCACAAACTTCTAACTGGCGACGATGCTGCTTCTGGCAGTTGCCGTGGCTGAAATCCACCACCAGATGTTCAGGTAAATCAAACTCGTGCAACGTATCGCAGGCAGCGGCGATATCATCCGCATGGTAATTCGGCTTTTTGCCGCCACGCATAATAATGTGGCCATACGGATTGCCGCTGGTCTGATAGATGGTCATCTGACCATTTTTGTCTGGCGAGAGGAACATATGGCTGGCGCGGGCTGCGCGGATAGCATCCACGGCAATCCGCGTGTTGCCATCGGTACCATTTTTAAAACCTACCGGACAGGAGAGTGCCGAAGCCATTTCACGGTGGATCTGACTTTCGGTAGTACGTGCGCCAATCGCGCCCCAACTGATTAAATCAGCAATAAACTGACCGGTCACCATATCGAGGAACTCAGTCGCGGTAGGGACGCCCAGCTCATTGACCTGTAAAAGTAATTTGCGCGCCAGCTCCAGACCGTGATTTACCCGATAGCTGCCGTTTAAATCCGGATCGGAGATTAGCCCTTTCCAGCCGACTACAGTTCGTGGTTTTTCAAAATAGGTGCGCATTACGATTTCCAGCCGTGACTGGTACTGGTTGCGCAGCGACTGCAGACGGGTGGCGTACTCCATTGCAGCGGTGAGATCGTGGATCGAGCAGGGGCCAATAATGACCAACAGTCGCTTATCTTCACCATTCAGTATTTTTTCAATTCTGCGGCGGGAGTCGGTGACATGGGTGGCGACGCCAGGCGTTACGGGATACCGTAGCGCGAGTTCGGCGGGCGTTACCAGGCTCTCAATACGCGCAGTACGGAGTTCGTCAGTTCTGTTCATTACAAGTCTCAGAAATTTGTTGCTTCTACGGCAGGACTACCGGGAAGTGATGCGCATCACGATAAACCAATCGCAGCTGATTTCAAGTGCGAGGTGTGTCACACCTCGCCGGGTGGTTAGCATGATAACAAAAAAACAAGTTAATGCACTAGTTCTCTAGTACATTCGACGACTAAGGCCCATGATATCAAGGATCTTGGTGGCAATCTCTTCTACCGAATAATTGGTACTGTTAATCCATGGGATCTGATTCTTACGGTACAACGCTTCCACTTCCGCGACTTCCATCCTGCACTGACGAAGCGAGGCATAGCGACTGTTCTCCCGACGTTCCTCGCGAATCGCCGCCAGACGTTCCGGGTCGATAGTCAGGCCGAACAATTTATGCTGAAGCGGTTTGAGCGACGCGGGTAGCACCAGATTATCCATATCGTCGGCAATAAAGGGGTAGTTTGCCGCGCGGATACCAAATTGCATTGCCAGATACAGACTGGTGGGGGTTTTACCACAGCGAGAAACGCCGAGCAGGATCACCTGAGCCTGGTCCAGATTGCGCAACGAAATGCCGTCGTCATGGGCAAGGGTGTAATCAATCGCCGCAATGCGCGCATCGTATTTATTGAGATTATTAGGGTTAAGGCCATGGGTACGATGAGCAATCGGCGTTGGATCCAGTTTCATCTCTTGCTGTAGCGGGGCAACCAGCGCCTGAACGATATCCTGGCAAAAGCCTTCACTTTGCAAGATGATGGCGCGAATCTCCGGCAACACGATGGAGTAGAAGACCAGTGGGCGCACACCTGTCTGGTGATAAATTGCGTCAATCTGATCCTTCACTGCCCGTGCACGGCTCTCATTTTCGACAAACGGCAGCGTAATGCTGCTGATAGTGACGGGAAATTGTGACATTACTGCGTGTCCTAATACCTCCGCAGTTATTGCCGTACCATCAGAAATATAAAAAACGTGGCGATCAACAGCATTATCCATTTTGTTCTTCCCGTAATGCAGACATAATTCTATGAAAGCATAAATTAAAAACGCACAGAAGCGTAGAACGTTATGTCTGGTTTATAAAATGAACCTTCAATTTTATTTTTTATGAAAACAGCATTTCATTTTTACGGTTTCGTTTATACCGATGGTTTATGTGGAAATTGTCGAAGAGAGCAGATTTGCGCAACGCTGGGATCAGTCTTAAAAAGTAAAAAAATATATTTGCTTGAACGATTCACCGTTTTTTTCATCCGGTTAAATATGCAAAGATAAATGCGCAGAAATGTGTTTCTCAAACCGTTCATTTATCACAAAAGGATTGTTCGATGTCCAACAATGGCTCGTCACCGCTGGTGCTTTGGTATAACCAACTCGGCATGAATGATGTAGACAGGGTTGGGGGCAAAAATGCCTCCCTGGGTGAAATGATTACTAACCTTTCCGGAATGGGTGTTTCCGTTCCGAATGGTTTCGCCACAACCGCCGACGCGTTTAACCAGTTTCTGGACCAAAGCGGCGTAAACCAGCGCATTTATGAACTGCTGGATAAAACGGATATTGACGATGTTACCCAGCTTGCGAAAGCGGGCGCGCAAATCCGCCAGTGGATTATCGACACTCCCTTCCAGCCTGAGCTGGAAAACGCCATCCGCGAAGCCTATGCACAGCTTTCCGCCGATGACGAAAACGCCTCTTTTGCGGTGCGTTCCTCCGCTACTGCAGAAGATATGCCGGACGCTTCTTTTGCCGGTCAGCAGGAAACTTTCCTCAACGTTCAGGGTCTTGACGCCGTTCTCGTGGCAGTGAAACATGTATTTGCTTCTCTGTTTAACGATCGCGCCATCTCTTATCGTGTGCACCAGGGTTACGATCACCGTGGCGTGGCGCTCTCCGCCGGTGTTCAGCGGATGGTGCGTTCCGACCTCGCATCTTCTGGCGTGATGTTCTCCATTGATACCGAATCCGGCTTTGACCAGGTGGTGTTTATCACTTCCGCTTGGGGCCTTGGTGAAATGGTCGTGCAGGGCGCGGTTAACCCGGATGAGTTTTACGTACATAAACCGACACTGGCGGCAAATCGCCCGGCTATCGTGCGCCGCACCATGGGGTCAAAAAAAATCCGCATGGTTTACGCGCCGACCCAGGAGCACGGCAAGCAGGTTAAAATCGAAGACGTACCGCAGGAACAGCGTGACATCTTCTCGCTGACCAACGAAGAAGTGCAGGAGCTGGCAAAACAGGCCGTACAAATTGAGAAACACTACGGTCGCCCAATGGATATTGAGTGGGCGAAAGATGGCCACACCGGCAAACTGTTCATTGTGCAGGCGCGTCCGGAAACCGTGCGCTCACGCGGTCAGGTCATGGAGCGTTATACGTTGCATTCACAGGGTAAGATTATCGCCGAAGGCCGTGCTATCGGTCATCGCATCGGCGCGGGTCCGGTGAAAGTCATTCATGACATCAGCGAAATGAACCGCATTGAACCTGGCGACGTGCTGGTCACTGACATGACCGACCCAGATTGGGAACCGATCATGAAGAAAGCATCTGCCATCGTCACCAACCGTGGCGGTCGTACCTGTCACGCGGCGATTATCGCTCGTGAACTGGGCATTCCGGCGGTAGTGGGCTGTGGTGATGCAACAGAACGGATGAAAGACGGTGAGAACGTCACTGTTTCTTGTGCAGAGGGTGATACCGGTTACGTCTATGCTGAGTTGCTGGAATTTAGCGTGAAAAGCTCCAGCGTGGAAACGATGCCGGATCTGCCGTTGAAAGTGATGATGAACGTCGGTAACCCGGACCGTGCTTTCGATTTCGCCTGCCTGCCGAACGAAGGCGTGGGCCTTGCGCGTCTGGAATTTATCATCAACCGTATGATTGGCGTCCACCCACGCGCACTGCTTGAGTTTGACGATCAGGAACCGCAGTTGCAAAACGAAATCCGCGAGATGATGAAAGGTTTTGATTCTCCGCGTGAGTTTTACGTTGGTCGTCTGACTGAAGGGATCGCGACGTTGGGTGCTGCGTTTTATCCGAAGCGTGTCATTGTCCGTCTCTCTGATTTTAAATCGAACGAATACGCCAACCTGGTCGGTGGTGAACGTTACGAGCCAGATGAAGAGAACCCAATGCTCGGCTTCCGTGGCGCGGGACGTTATGTTTCCGACAGCTTCCGCGACTGCTTCGCACTGGAGTGTGAAGCGGTGAAACGTGTGCGCAACGACATGGGACTGACCAACGTTGAGATCATGATCCCGTTCGTGCGTACCGTAGATCAGGCGAAAGCGGTGGTTGAAGAACTGGCGCGCCAGGGGCTGAAACGTGGTGAAAACGGGCTGAAGATCATCATGATGTGTGAAATTCCGTCCAACGCCTTACTGGCAGAGCAGTTCCTCGAATATTTCGACGGCTTCTCAATTGGCTCAAACGATATGACGCAGCTTGCGCTTGGTCTGGACCGAGACTCCGGCGTGGTGTCTGAACTGTTCGATGAGCGCAACGATGCAGTGAAAGCACTGCTGTCGATGGCGATTCGTGCCGCGAAGAAGCAGGGCAAATATGTCGGGATTTGCGGTCAGGGTCCGTCCGACCATGAAGACTTTGCCGCCTGGCTGATGGAAGAGGGGATCGATAGCTTGTCCCTGAATCCGGACACTGTGGTACAAACCTGGTTAAGCCTGGCTGAACTGAAGAAATAAAATAAATACCCGGCGGCGTTTTGTCGCCGGGTTTACGTGATCCCCGAGTATGAAACTTATTCAACCTCTTCGCAGATATCCTGAGTTAATCGCCGCATAATATCTTTCCTTAACAAAAACTTTTGTATTTTACCTGATGCAGTACGTGGTAATTTCTCTGTTACCACAATATGTTCAGGATATTTATATTTTGCTACCCGTTTACGGCTAAAAAAAGCCACTATGTCTTTCAGCGATATTGAATGATGTGGCGCTTTCAGCACGACATAAGCGCATGAACGTTCACCTAAGCGTTCATCGGGCATTGCCACAACACAAGCATCATGAATTTTAGGATGCTGTAATAAAATATCTTCCACTTCACGACTGCTAATATTTTCCCCGCCGCGGACAATAATATCTTTCTTGCGCCCGGTTATTTTTATATAGCCAGCTTCATCCATTCGGCAGAGATCGCCGCTGTAATACCAGCCTTCTTCATCCAGCGCACGGGCGGTTAATTCAGGTTCATCAAAATACCCCATAAATACATTGGGGCCACGCGAGGCTTCTTCACCTACACAACCAGGCGGTAAGGTCTTGCGTGCATCATCGACCACTTTAATCTCTACGCCTGCGGCAGCGTAACCATCGGTGTTCATAAAGCGCGACAAAGGATCGTCGAGATTTACCACCGCATGCGGCGAACTTTCTGTGGAACCATAAACACTTAATAATTTAATGCCGCGTTGTTGGCATTCACGCGCCACCTTTTTGGGGATCGTGGTGCCGCCGCAAAGAAAGAAGCGGAGTGCTGAAAGGTCCGCAGGCTGTTTTTCCAGTAAGTTCAGCAAATCATAGACAAATGGCGTGGCGCCGAGCATACAGGTGCAACGCTGCTGCTCAAGCAGCGCGAGACACGCATCAGGAGTGAAAATATCTAACAACACGCTGCGAGCACCAATCAAAAAAGGTGCCGTTACGCCATGCAGAAAGCCCGTTGCGTGACCAAGTGGCGCAGGCATCATAAAGACATCCTGCCAGGTCAGGTTCAGCCGCGCGCAATATGCCCGCTCACTGGCGAGAATATTGTTATGCGTTAGCATCACGCCCTTTGGCTGCCCCTCAGTTCCGGAGGTAAATAGCACTGCTGCTAATTCATCGCCGTGGACCGTTATTGCCTTAGTCAGTGGGGTATTGTCGGCGATAAGATGACTTAACGAGAGGGACGAGGTGGCGGGGGCCAGTTTGTCGACGCCGACGATTTGCTGTAGTTGTGGAAGCTGATTTTGCAGCGGCAGGATTAAATCTACCGGACGCGTTTGTTTAAACAACGTCGGTGCAAAGAACATTTTTGCCTGACACTTATTGAGCACCCACACCAGTTCAGCCTCCCGCCAGGAAGGCAACAGCGGCACGGAAACCGCACCGGTTTTCAGGCAGGCAAGATAGATAACGGTAAATTCACACCAGCCAGGCAGTTGAAAAGCAATGCGATCCCCTGATTCAATACCCTTCGCCAGCATCCAGTTTGCCAGACAGCTCGCGGCGTGATCGAGCTCGCTATAGGTGTACGATGCACCATGATTATCGACCACGGCAATTTTATCTGGCATCGAACGAGCGGTCTGCTGCCAGTAATCGGCCAGCGAAGCATCGCCCCATAATCCTTGTTGACGATAAGCCGCACGACGTTGTTCGTTAAACGTTAATGTCACTTTCATTTTGGACTCTCGAAACAGAACATCAGGCCCGAGATACGGGCCTGTGGGATGCATGATTAGCCGTAGCGAAAATCAATACCGAAGGTGCCTGCGGGATATTGCCACTGTTCGAGAATCGTATTGCCACACAACACCCGACAGGTGCCGCATTCGAGACAACCGGCGGAATCAAAATGTATGTTTCCTGCGTCATCCTGCTTATACAGTCCGGCAGGGCAAGCTTTCATTAATTTACGGAATTCATTGATATCGGGATTTGCCGCCAGAATGATATGCGGGTGACCCTCATCAACATGGAATTTATTGACACCTAATTTGATGTCGACGTTAACCGTAGCGTTCTGGCTCATAGCGCGGTTGCTCCCTTAATGCCATCTTTCAGCAAGTTGATCAGCCCAATTTTCTTCGCATGTCCCATGATCATTTTGCGTACCGGTTGGTTAGGCTTACCGTCGATAGTGAACATTTCGTTCATGATGTCGGCGACCATTCGTGGGTATTGGCTAAACAGGCGCGGGTTTTCCATCAGCGCCGGGAGCTTGCGAAAATGCTGCATATCACGCATGACGCAACTTTGTTCCAGCTCACGTTTGTATTGCGCCAGGCTGCTGGCGGAGAAGTCAGCGCGTTCTTTAGCGGCAATCACTGTTGTGGCAGCAGCCTGGGCCGATGCGATGGCTAAATCCATTCCGCGAACCGTAAAGCCCAGATTGAGGCAGAAACCTGCGGCATCACCGACGATCATCACGCCCTCATTAACCAGCTGCGGCACCATCGCCAGACCGCCTTCCGGCACCATGTGCGCGGAATATTCAAGCAGTTTGCCGCCGCTAATCAGTGGGCGAATGGCGGGGTGTTGTTTAAAATCTTCCAGCATTTGCGGCACGCTTTTTTTTGCATGGGCGATATCACCCAATCCACAAACCAGCCCCAACGATACGGAATCCTTGTTGGTATAGAGGAATCCGCCGCCCATCAGGCCGTCAGAAGGGGAACCGGCAAACAGCCAGGCGGTACCTTCCTCGCCCATAACATTAAAGCGATCGTTGATTTGCTCTGGTGTAAGACCAATAACCTCTTTAACACCAACTGCGTAATGATGCGGATCGGAAGCGGGAACCATTCCCAGCGAGCGGCCAAGCATTGAGTTAACGCCATCAGCCAGAATCACTACATTCGCTTCGAGAATATCCTCCCCGGCCTGGACGCCAGTGACCTTGTTTCCTTCACGAACCAGCGCATCGACGCGAACACCCGGGATAAACTGCGCACCCGCCTGTTCGGCTAGTTCCATCAACCACGGGTCCAGACGATTACGCAATACGGTATAAGACGCGTGTTGCGGAACATCTGGTTGCTCGCGGTGAAAATCGAGGGTAACGGCACTCTCTTCGGTTAAGAAGGAGATTTTCTCGCGTGTGACCTTGCGTTCTACCGGTGCTGATGCAGCAAAGCCCGGAATGATCGCTTCAAGTGTGTGGGCATAAAGACGCCCGCCGGTCATATTTTTGCATCCGGCACTGTCGCCGCGTTCTATCACCAGGACATCCAGCCCGGCTCGCGCCATGACCAGTGCGGCAACGCTACCGGCAACGCCCGCACCGACCACAATGGCATCAAATTTGTCATCCGACATGCGTTATGCTCCCTTCCCGCTGCGTTTACAGCGGGAGATGTGGTTGAAAGGGAATTAGCGACTCAACTGACTAATCAGGGCAGGGACGACTTTGTAGATATCGCCCACCAGACCGTAGTCGGCATAGTTGAAGATTGGCGCATTTTTATCTTTATTAATGGCGACAATCACTTTTGCACCGTTGCCGCCAACCATATGCTGGATCTGCCCGGAGATCCCCAGCGTCAGGTAGAGATCGGATTTCAGCAACACGCCGGAGACACCGATATAACGTTCACGCTCCATCCAGTTCTCGCCTTCGGCAATTGGACGTGAACAGCCGACTTCAGCATTCAGAACCGCCGCCAGTTCGTGGACCATTTTCAGGTCATCCTGCGCCGCCAGACCACGACCGACGCCAACCACACGTTTTGCTTTGCTCAGGTCCACGCTGCTTGCCGCTTTCGCACGGCGTTCGCGACAGAGAATTTCATGACGCGGGGCAACATAAGGTACCGTTTCTGTCGGGCACTGATGAGAGATATCACTGGTGCACGGTTCCTGAACACCGGGTGCAAGGGTAATGATCGCCAGCGGGCTGTTGATCTTTTCCTGAGCGAACGCTAACCCGCCATACATCCGGTGTTCGGCGCAAATGTGACCATCGACAATATCCACCGCCGTGGCATCGTTCACCAGCGCCGCATTCAGTTGCACACTTAACCGTGCTGCCAGAGCTTTACCACGTTTCGTCGCGGCCAACAGCAACATAGCGGGGTGTTTATCTTTCAGCAGGGCAGCAATGCTTTCGGCGTAATTTTCAGTACGTTGCAGCGCGTCGTTTTGTTCAAGAACATAAATACATTTTGGCCCATAAGGCATAACTGCCTGCGCCTGGTCGGTATTTTGTACAATGGCATACACCTGTTGGCCCCATTGCTGAGCGCCGCCAAACAGTTCAGCATAACGTTCAGGATTATCGCTAAAGACCCAGACGCTGTTTAATTGACTCATCGTTTCTTCTCCGTAGGCTTCAGTTCAGGGCTTTCTTCAGATGTTCCGCCAGCTCGGCAATGGCCTCCGGCGAATCGTTATCGAGAATGATGTGCTTACGTTCTGTTTGCGGCGGTACGCGAATGCCGGTCAGTTCAGCAAGTGGTGTGCTCTGGCTCCAGCCAATATCACTTGCCTGCCACTGATTTACCGGTTTTTTACCCGCGCCGAGAATGGCTTTCATCGAAGGAATGCGTGGCATGTTAATATCGGAGGTGACGCAGAGCACGGCTGGAACAGAGAGCTCAATAACTTCAACATCATCTTCAAGCGTGCGTTCAATCACCAGTGTATTGCCCTGACGCTGAATAGCACTCACTGCATTAATCACCGGAAGTTGCAGAATTTCTCCGACCAGCAAGCCAACCTGCTGGGCATAAAGGTCGCCGGAACCTTCACCAAAGATCAGTAAATCGAAGCCGATCTTTTCAACTGCTGCCGCCAGCGCCTTTGCGGTATCGAGAGGCAGTGCATGTTCAAGTTGCGCATCCTGCACCAAATACAGGCTATGCGGCCCGCGGGATAGCACGTCTTTGCGCACTTTCGAGTTCTGCAACAATGAGCCGCCAATGGTCAGCGCGGCTATCTCATCGTCATCTGTTGCAATCTGGCTTGCAGCTTCAATGGCATTGAGATCGAACTGGCTGATTTTGGCGTCGGCATTGTCGAAATTCAGGGTATATTCTGGAGTGACAACAATGTCCTGTTCTTCAGGCACCAGCTTAAAGCAGGTTATTATTTTCATGATTTCTCCTGTGAGTCGCATACGGAACCATCTCCGATGGAAGGTAAAAATGGCCTGAAAATAGTGTGCGATAGCGGTGCGGGGTTTTCGACGGAGCAAGCTGTTTTCCTTGCCAACAATCTTGCAAAAAAAATGCGATCGCTAAAACAAAAGTGCAATTTGCGGCAAAGTTGTTATTCCATGACCGTACAATCTTGCATTCAGTGTAAATAATCTTGTTTAGCTCTCGCTAAACGCGGTTGTATAACCGCAATACACGCCGTATTTTATCCGGCATATATTGTTTTTGCTTGCTCATGGAATAGGGAGGTTGTCATGTATCAACGCTGTTTTGATAACGCCAGCGAAACGCTGTTTGTCGCCGGTAAAACGCCACGGCTTTCACGTTTTGCATTTAGCGATGATCCAAAATGGGAGTCCGGACATCACGTTCATGACAATGAAACCGAGTTGATTTACGTCAAGAAAGGGGTAGCAAGGTTTACCATCGATTCTTCGTTATATGTCGCGCATGCCGATGACATTGTGGTGATAGAACGTGGCAGGTTGCATGCGGTGGCCTCTGACGTTAACGATCCGGCAACGACGTGTACCTGTGCGCTGTACGGCTTTCAGTTTCAGGGGACTGAGGAAAATCAGCTACTGCAACCGCATTCTTGCCCGGTCATTGCCGCAGGGCAGGGAAAAGAAGTCATTAAAACCTTATTTAATGAGCTAAGTGTGATTTTGCCGCAAAGTAAAAATAGCCAAACATCTTCGTTATGGGACGCATTTGCCTATACGTTAGCAATTCTTTACTACGAAAACTTTAAAAATGCTTATCGTTCGGAGCAGGGGTATATTAAAAAAGATGTTCTGATAAAAGATATTCTTTTCTATCTGAATAATAATTATCTCGAAAAAATCACTTTAGAGCAGTTATCGAAAAAATTTCGTGCCAGCGTCAGTTATATCTGCCATGAATTTACCAAAGAGTATCGTATTTCCCCTATTAACTATGTTATTCAACGGCGTATGACGGAAGCGAAATGGTCACTCACTAATACTGAATTATCACAGGCAGAGATCTCCTGGCGTGTGGGTTATGAAAATGTCGATCACTTTGCCAAACTGTTTTTGCGCCATGTCGGCTGTTCGCCCAGCGATTACCGCAGGCAATTTAAAAACTGTTTTGCGGAACAAGAAATCCTATCTGAATTTCCTCAACCAGTAAGTCTTGCCGGATAAATCTGGCGGCGCAGTTTGTTAAGAAGCTGCGCCGCCTGCAGATTATTTGTTCTGATAATCTTTCAGGATCTGCCGACCCGCTACGTAAATCATAATTTCGTCTGTACCGCCGCCGATACGTTCACAACGGACATCACGCCAGAAGCGGGAGACGCGCGCCTCATCGGTATAGCCCAGACCGCCCATGATTTGAATCGCATCATCAATAACTTCCATTGCGGTACGTGCGCAGTACAGTTTTGCCAGCGCCGCGCTGGTGCGCAGTGACTGATGCTGATCGGCTTGCCATGCCACTTTCAACACCATGTTGCGCATGTTGTCGATCTTAATCGCCATCAGCGCCAGTTTTTCCTGGATCATCTGGTTATGACCAATGGGTTTACCAAAAGCGATACGTTGGTTGGCATAGCGGGCGGCATCTTCGAATGCGCATTCGGCAAAGCCGGTGCTGCGCGCGGCGTTGATCAGGCGCTCCATCTCAAAGTTGTACATCACATTGAGGAAACCCATTCCTTCTTCGCCCACCATGTCGCTCTCTTCAACCTCTACGTTGTCGAGATAGACTTCGCAGGTGCTGAGCATATGCCAGCCGATTTTATGCAGCGGGTTAATCTTAATGCCGGGCTTACTGGAGTCGACCCACCACAGGGTGAAGGCTTTTTTGGGATCTTTCGGTTCTGGATCGCGCGCCAGCACCAGCATATATGGGTACTCTTTCGCGCCGGTAATAAAGGTTTTCTGGCCGTTGATGTAAACCTTGCCATTTTTACGCGTGTAAGTGGTAGTGGCACTGTTATTGTCTGAGCCTGCGCCTGGTTCCGTCAACGCCAGGGCATAGGCGGGATCACCCGTTTCCAGGGTGCTCTCTGCCGTTTTACGTAGCTGCTCAGCAGAACCGAAACGGCGCATGCTGTGAATACATTGACCGTTGGTAATCAAAAATGCCGGAGCACCGCATTTTGACACTTCCATCAGCGCCAACATCTGGGTGACGTAATCCGCAGGGATGCCACCAAATTCTTCCGGCACGCCAAGCATAGAAATGCCGTTATCCGCCAGTGCCCGCATAAACTCACGCGGGTATGTCCCGTTTTGATCGCAGGTGCGGAAATACTCTTCCGGGAAGTTGGTCGTAATCAACTCGCGAATACTGGCCAGCAGCAGTTCTTGTTCTTCAGTTAAAGAAAAATCCATCGTGATACTCCTGTTAATGAGCCGCTTCAGGCAGGACAAAACCCATCGCCGCATCGATAAATAATCTTTCGTCCATCAGTTTGAGTTCTGGTGAAATCACTGGGGTGAAATCCATTTTGTCGAGAATATCTTTTTGTAAATCGACGCCAGGGGCGATTTCGATTAAATGCAGGCCGTCTTCTTTTAGCGTGAATACGGCGCGCTCAGTGATATAACGAACATCCAGCCCTCGCTCGAGAGCGATTTTTCCGCTGAAAGTAATTTCCGGTAGTTCCCGAATAAATTTCTTCACCCGTCCTTCCTGGACGATATTTAATTTGCCGTCGGTAATTTCTGTTTTTAAACTGCCCGCAGTTAACGTGCCGCAGAAAACGATTTTCTTCGAAGTGGCACTGATATCAATAAATCCACCGGTGCCCATGATTTTACCATTGAATTTATGCACGCCGACGTTACCGTGCTGGTCGACTTCAGCAAAACTCAAATAACAAACATCCAGACCGCCACCGTGATAAAAATCAAACTGGGACGTCATATCCAGAATGGCACGGGTATTCACGTTCGCGCCAAAGGCGATACCCTGTGAAGTAATACCGCCAATTGGGCCTGTTTCTACCGTCAGAATAAAGTCATCAGCACAACCTTCTTCTCGGGCGACCAGGCCAATGCCGTCAGCAATACCGACGCCGACATTCCCCACCGCGCCTTTACGCATTTCGAATAATGCGCGCCGCGCAACTAATTTACGTTGGTTTAGGGGCAGGCTAAGTTTGGTACTGTCATCAAGGGTGAAGTCACCAGAAATAAAGCGGTTAACCGGCGCACCGCCATACAGTTGGGTTTGATCCGGATCGACCACCACAATATCCACCAGATAACCCGGAATACGGACAGATTTAGGATGCAGCGTGGCTTTCTTAACCATTTTCTGCACCTGCATCATCACAATACCGCCGTTATTGTGCACCGCCTGAGCAATA
Organism: Escherichia sp. MOD1-EC5990; assembly: GCF_002965285.1. NCBI lineage: Bacteria > Pseudomonadati > Pseudomonadota > Gammaproteobacteria > Enterobacterales > Enterobacteriaceae > Escherichia > Escherichia sp. MOD1-EC5990. Next base: position 235,779 of record NZ_PTRV01000006.1, read on the forward strand.
ACCAATGCGTCGAGATACATCACCTCATCTTCAAAAGTGGCGTAGCCTTCGCTGTCGCAGGTGGTAGCGCGAATGAAGGCGATATCTGGCGCTATCGCTTTGTAATAGAGATATTCTTTGTTATCAAACTCGACCAGTTTAATCAGGTCTTCTTTAGTGACTTCATTCAGTTTGCCGCCTTGCTGGCGTGGATCGACAAATGTTCCGATGCCAATATCACTAATAATACCAGGCTGGTGGGCTGCGGCGGCGCGTAAGGTTTGTGTAAGTACACCTTGTGGATAGTTATAAGCAATAATTTTATTTTGTTCTGCGAGATCAGAAATACGCGGCGATTGTCCCCAGTGACCGCATAATGCCCATTTCACCAGACCTTCTTGTGCCAGCGGACTAATACCACGGTCGGCGCGATCGCCAAGCCCTGTTGGACTAATAATCGATAAATTACGTGGTGTTTGAGTCTGTTTATATTTATCAGCAAGAGCAGTAATTAACGTGGTGGCTTCCAGAATACCGCCGCCAGCGCCTAACACACAAAGTGTTGCTTCGTCGGGAATATAATTCACCGCTTCCTGTGCCGACAGGACCGGCACTCGTCCATTAATACGAGGTGGTTTTACAGGTTTCATTGTTAATTCCTGATTCAGGTGTGATTTTCCCTACGCCAGATGGAGAATTAGCGCACAGAGACTCACGAAATATTTTTATTAAATACGGTTGAATATATTTTTTTGTTCGGCGGGGGAGGGTATTCCCGCCGAAATATTATTGCTTATGCCTGATGTAAAATAGTTAATACCGTGCGCAAATCATTTACCGAGATTTGCCCTGGCGCAGAGGCTTTTTTTACCGCACCAAAAGTTGCCGCCGAGCCAAATACTTCACCAGCCAGACGAGAAATTACGCCAGTTTTTGCCATCGACATCGTGATGATTGGACGATCGGCATACTGCTCCTGCATCTCCAGGGTCGCAGCAAGCAACGTCAGCACATCGCTGGTACTTTGCGGCATCAGCGCAATCTTAGGAATATCGGCATCGAAGGACTGCATTTTGCGCAGACGGGCAATGATTTCTTCGGCTTCCGGCGTTTTATGGAAGTCATGGTTGGACATGACAACTTTCACATCATGCGCGTGGGCGTAGGCGACGGTTTCTTTAACCTGATCATCGCCGGTAAATAACTCCAGATCGATCATATCAACCAGGCCACTATCGATGGCTGCACGATTGAGTGCAATATAAGCCTCGGTGGAAATCGCCTGCTCGCCGCCTTCTTTGGCACTGCGGAAGGTAAACAGCAGCGGTTTTTCTGGCATGGTTTCACGGAGAATTTTTGCCGCTGCCATGACAGACTCCACATTGGAGAGGTCGGCATAGTGGTCAACACGCCATTCCAGAATATCAAAGTCCGCTTCACGATAGGCGAGAGCTTCGGATTTCACGCTGGCGATATCTTTCGCCATCAGCGAGACGATGATTTTAGGTGCGCCCGTACCAATGACGAGATCTTTTACAGTTACGGTTTTCATTTTTTACCCTTTCTGCACGCGGTCAGCCTGTCAGGCACCAAACCCCATGACCTGTTTAACATATTCCAGAGGGAAATCTTTGCCAGTCCATAACGTGAACTGTTCAGCCCCTTGCCACAACAACATGCCGTATCCATCAATCGTTTTGCAACCAGCTTGTTGCGCCTGCTGCAATAACTTCGTCATATGCGGGTTATACACGCATTCAGTGACCAGAAGTCCCGGATGTAACAGACTGATATCATTAACCAATGATTCATTCTCAAGGGGTTTCATACCCACTTTTGTGCCATTGGTTAAAATGTCGGCGGAAGCCAGGGCTTCAGCAAAGGCTTGCTGATCGGCGAGATCGGTGACTGTCACGACGCAATCGGTGTTTTCGTTAACCCGCTGCGCGAAGGCGAGGGCTTTATCGAAGAACTCATCCCGACGGTTAAAGAGTTTAATTTCTTTTAAACCTTCAATTGCCCCCTGCGCGCCAATCGCCGTTGAGGCACCTCCGGCCCCTAACAGCACCATCGTTTTGCCTTTGATATCAAAACCGCTCTCTTTAATGGCGCGAATATGCCCCGTGCCGTCGGTGTTATAGCCACGCAGATAGCCATCATCATTAACGATGGTGTTGATGGCCCCCACCAGTTTGGCAGCTGGTGTTAATTCATCAACATATTCACACGCCAGTTGTTTGTTCGGCATTGATACACCAGTTCCGCGCATTTTTAGAGCTTTTAATCCTTCAATTGCTCCGGGAAAGCTATCGTTATCCACTTCAAAGGCCATATAGGTAAATGGCAATCCCGCTTTTTCTAAGGCTTTATTCTGCATTTCGGGCGATAAACTGTGGCGGATAGGATAGGCCATCAACCCAATCAATTCGTATTTTGCGGTAACATCCATAATTAACTCCTTTAACCTCTATGCTTAATTGTGTTTAACCGGGTGCTAAATTTACGCTCGCCAAACCGCACATCATTTTCAGGAATAATGAAAACGCGGTAATAGCGGATAAAAACAATAATTGCGGTAATCAGGGCCAGCAGCGCGAAAGTAAAATCGAGAACAATGATATATTGCAGGCCGATGTTCGACAGATAACCGGTAATCAGCGGAATAACAAAGTTAGCCAGTCCACCCATCATCATATAAATACTGGTGACTTTGGCTTTGCTTTTGGGGAAAAACTCTGACATGACCGAAACGCCGAGCTGTAAAATGCCGCCAGCCGCTGAGAAACCGATAACAAAGGCTCCGGCATTACACACCAGTGGAGAAGGGTACAGGTAGATAATGGCAGCTGTTATTGTTGCCAGTGCAGAGTTAAATACATTAGCCCAGATGGGCCGGACCATTTTTTTCAGTAGTGCGGCAAAAATAAAGACACAGACCAACGAGCCCATACTGTAATAAGAGATGGTTTTTAATGCCTCAGCTTCTGACATACCAGCAAAAGCCATCGCATATTTGGGCATCCACACCACAATCACATAAAAGGTCGAGAATGCGGCTACACCGAACAGTACCGATGAAACACCTTCCAGCCAGACTAATGGTTTGCTGTTCATTTGTGGTAATTCATGAGCTACGCTGGCGTCCACCAACTGGCTGGGGAATTTGCTTTTCAACAGCATCAACGTGATCAGTAAAAATAGGATGCCTGGAATAATCAGCCCATAGCCGTACCAGATATTATTGAGCAACATATAGCTCACTAGCATTGGATAGAACATTTGTCCAAATGACACCATTGCTTTAACCAGTATGACTGCCGAACCGGAGGCTTTCGGAAAGCATTCCATTAGCGCGGGGTAACCACCCGTATCCAATGCTGAGTTAGCGATACCTACGCACACTGCCAGACAGTAGGCGAGAGTTAAATTCGGGCAAGCGGGAATACCAAAGAAGAATAGCAGATACATTATTACTGCCATTAATATTACCGCCCGACGACCAAACTTATCGGAGATCACACCGAAGAATAAAATACTGATCAATCGCCCCAAACCGATACCGGAAATTAAATAGGCAATGCCCGCGTTGTCAGTAGAAAACTTTTCTGCCAGAGATGACATATTTTGGGCAAGCGTTATAACACTAATGCCGTGCAGGAAATAGCTGAAGTAAATACAAAGAACAGCCAGGATAAATGGCGTGCTGAAAGCCTTATTTTGAGACATTTTCACAGCTCCTTGCTGAAAGATAATTTCGTTACCGTACGTATTGTTCTCCGACGGTTTACATAATTACTATACTGAAGATGATTTTCCCTGGGTACATGGCATAAAGTTTATGTTTCCAGGAATATTGCATGTCATAGTTTGTTTTTTATCGCGATTTTCCTTAGTTGGCGCAGAAAGAGTTATTTATCCGTAAGATCTTGCATGACCTGAAAAGAATATTGCATTACCCACCCGGAGCGACATTTTCCTTTAGCGAGTGATGCCACGTTTCTTTGCGGCTGCGTAAGCCGATAAACAGTGCCAGTAAAAAGCCGATGGCAGCGATGGCGGTATCGAACCACATAATATCGGCAATACTTCTTTGGGACAGATGAGCCGTAATCAACGGAATAGTAAAGGTCGCAATACTGCCCGCACTGTAATAGATCCCTGTAGCTTTACCTTTAGCGTAGGGGAAACGTTCAGCCATTAATGTCAGGCCAATTTGCACAACACCTCCAGCAGAGGTAAAACCAATGACAAAAGCAAATATTATCACCACATAAAATGTGGGATGCAGACAGACGGTAAACAGAGCAATAAATGAGATAAAGGTGTACAGCATCAGTAATGTTGTTGGGCGAACGGTATTACGAATGAGTGGAGCGGTAATAAATACACAAAGCAGCGAACCCACGGTGTAGATACTGAGTAGTTTGATCGACATAGTGTATGACATGCCTGCAACAAATTGTCCGTACTGTGCCAGCCACTGGCTAACCAGATAAAAGGTTGCCATTGAGATATAGCCATATAAGGTATAACTGGCTAAATCGATAATTGAACAGCGATGTTCCGTAGAGTTGGTGGCTTTCTCTATGACAGGTAAGCGACGACCCGGATGTGGTGGGAACGTACAACGGTATAAAAACAGAGCGTTAATAAACATAATGCCTGCGGCAATCATAAAGGACCAGCCGAACCACAGTTCAGCCCACACTAACAGGCTGATGATTAGCGGTAATAAAAATTGCCCGCTGGAAACAAATGCTTTAATTAAAATATTAGCTGTACCCGGTGAACGTGGAAAAGCTTCCATCAAACTGGGATAGGTGCCTGCATCGAGAAAACTGTTTGCCATTCCCGCCAGAAAGCCCAAACCATAAGCGATAATGATGTTATTGGTGTGCAGGATGCCAAAAAAGAAGGCCATATAGCAGCACATCCCGAGCATGATAAAAGGGCGGCGACCAAAGCGATCGGATAATAATCCTGCAAAAAGCAAGACAATTAATCGACCAATACCCAGCGATGAGATAACTATTGAGACGCCTGCGGCATTAGTCTGCCAAAGCGTCTCCAGCGAGGCCATATTCAGGCTCATCAAAATGACGCCCATACCATGCACCAGGTAATTAAAATACAACCCAAGTGCGGTAGGGAAATAGGGATTTTTCATAGGTTCTACTTAGCAAAGGTGCTTTAAAAAGTGAAGCGATGTTGTGTCAGCATCCGTTCATTATTGTTGTAACAACGACAATTCCTTTCTTTGGAAAATTAACAAAGGCGCTCCAGATCGTGTGCATATAATTCAGCGGCTACCGATTGATAGATCTTCCAGTCAATAAAATTGCCATCAGGGTAGACACGTTGAAACGCGGTTAAGTCAGGGAAAAAACGCATGGTGTTGTTGCCGATGTGGTTATTTATTTTCTCTATGATGGCATGAAGATGTTTTTTTCGTTGCTGTCGCATAGCCAACAGTTGCTCGACCACACGATCAGGAATGGCGCATTTGCCATTTTCCCACTGACGCCAGCTTTCACTGTCACCGGTCTGGGCAATCCAGGTCGCGCATTCATCAATAGTCATGGCAAAAATATGGCGGAGTGCCTGGAGTTCATAAGCGTTCATCGTGTAATGGCTGCATGAAATAAACAATAAAATATAAATAACATTATCAGCCTGCTGACGGCTTGAAGAGAGTCACAGTATCTTGTGCAACATTATTGGAAAGAGTGAGGGGCGAGGTAGCGAAGCGGAAAAATGTTAAAAAAAAGCCCATCGTGGGAGATGGGCAAAGACTACACACAGCAATTCGTTGTTTCACTCAGGGGATTTCCATGCTTATAAATCAATATGTTGATTTATAACCGTGAGCTAATAGTAGGCATACGGACTTTTTGCGTCGATCAGATTCGTCTCATTAGTTTAAAAACTGTAAAGAATTTGCGACAGGTACTACCAGCTGAAAGGCGGTAAGCAGGAAAATATAGTGAAGAGCAAGCAAATATCAATTAGCGGTGGTTAACAATCAGGCGGCAGAGCCGCCTGATGAGAAATTACTTATTCGGTTTCTCGATTTCGCCAAGTTCTTCGAGAATTTCTTCCGGTTGGTCCGTCGGCGGCGGGACTTCTTCCACCCACGCGGCAAACAGACGCCAGGAAACGGCTAACAGAACCGGACCAATAAACAGACCGATCATCCCGAAAGCAATCAAACCACCAATAACGCCAGAGAGGATCAGGATCAGCGGTAAATCGGCACCCATGCGAATTAACATTGGGCGGATGACGTTATCCAGCGTGCCAACCACACCACTCCATACCAGTAATACCGTGCCCCAGGTGGTATCGCCGGTCCAGTAAAGCCAGATGATCGCCGGAATCAGCACCGGCAGCGGGCCAAGTTGGACAAGGCAGGAGAGGATCATTAACACCGTGAGCAAAGTTGCATAAGGTACGCCGGATACCGCGAGGCCGATACCACCAAGCACTGCCTGTACTAACGCAGTCACCACAACACCCAGCGCCACTGCGCGGATAGCTTGTGCCGCTAGCAGCACGGCGGCATCTCCACGAACGCCTGCCAGACGGGTAGCAAAATGGCGAATGCCTTGCGCCACTTGTTCACCGCGCCAGTACAGCAGGGCGCTGAAGAGAAGCATCAGCGCACAATGCACCATAAAGCGCCCGATATGCGCCGCCTGCCCAACGAACCAGGTGGTGGTGGTGCCAATATAAGGACGGAGTTTCGCCATGATCGCCGTACCCCCCATATCCAGCAAGTTGTGCCAGCCTGCATATAGCTTCGCGCCAATCACCGGAATGGTATTAAGCCACGCCAGATCGGGTAACGTCATGTCACCGCTGGAAATAGCTTTAATAAGCGGGCCGCTGCCATCGACAATACTGTTAACCAACAAGGCAATAGGGATGATAAACACCATCACTAATAACAGCGTCATCACCAGAACGGCGAGAGAGCGGCGGCCAAACATGATCTTTTGCAAACGTAACAATACCGGCCAGGTAGCGATAACCACCGTACCGGCCCATGCGAAACCGAGAATAAAGGGTTGAACAATCCACAGACATGCCACAATCATGATGGCTAAAAACAGCACCGAAAGCAGAATTTGTGCGACATCCCTGGGCTGACGAACATTTACCATAACTACTTTTCACCTTTTTTGTGCGTCAAATCGTCGACGCGACGTGAACACGCGAAACTCACCTGCATAATGATGAGCAATTTCAGCGGTTTTTAACAGGCCGATTCTGCCCTTAATTCTGATGGGCGTGTTAGAAAAAAATGTGGTACAACAAATCAGGCAACACGCAAACGATTTACTCGTCGTATTTCAAATTGCATGTGCTGCGGCTACGTTCGTTCACCCCAGTCACTTACTTTTGTAAGCTCCTGGAGTTCACTCGCTTGCCGCCTTCCTGCAACTCGAAATCCATAGAGTAAACAAACATCACCTTTCAGTGCGCTATTAGAAGCCTGAAAGAACAGTGTATCGATCTACATCACAGACCGCAGGAAAGGGTCAATATAATGATTCCACAGATTTCCCAGGCACCCGGCGTCGTTCAATTGGTGCTTAATTTTTTGCAAGAGCTGGAGCAACAGGGTTTTACTGGCGATACGGCGACAAGTTATGCCGATCGTCTGACAATGTCGACCGACAACAGTATTTACCAACTTCTCCCCGATGCAGTGGTATTTCCGCGTTCGACCGCAGATGTGGCGCTGATCGCTCGTCTTGCCGCGCAGGAACGCTATTCATCGCTGATCTTTACCCCCCGCGGCGGCGGCACCGGCACTAACGGTCAGGCGCTCAACCAGGGGATTATTGTTGATATGTCCCGCCATATGAACCGCATCATCGAAATTAACCCTGAAGAGGGCTGGGTGCGCGTTGAGGCCGGGGTGATAAAAGATCAACTCAATCAGTACCTGAAACCGTTCGGCTACTTTTTTGCGCCGGAGCTTTCGACCAGCAACCGGGCAACGCTCGGCGGGATGATCAATACCGATGCATCCGGTCAGGGATCGCTGGTCTATGGCAAAACGTCAGATCACGTACTTGGCGTACGCGCGGTGTTGTTGGGGGGCGATATTCTCGATACGCAACCCTTACCCGTCGAACTGGCAGAAACGCTGGGTAAAACCAATACCGCAATCGGGCGAATTTATAACACGGTTTATCAACGTTGCCGTCAGCAACGCCAGTTAATCATCAACAACTTCCCCAAACTTAACCGCTTTCTTACCGGTTACGATCTGCGTCATGTCTTTAACGATGAGATGACCGAGTTCGACCTGACGCGCATTCTGACGGGTTCAGAAGGGACGCTGGCCTTCATTACCGAAGCGCGGCTGGATATTACGCCCTTGCCTAAAGTGCGCCGTCTGGTGAACGTCAAATATGACTCTTTTGACTCCGCGCTGCGTAACGCGCCGTTTATGGTTGAGGCGAGGGCGCTTTCGGTAGAGACGGTGGACTCAAAAGTGCTGAATCTGGCGCGGGAAGATATTGTCTGGCATTCCGTCAGCGAGTTGATTACCGATGTGCCTGACAAAGAAATGCTCGGGCTGAACATTGTGGAATTTGCTGGTGATGATGAGACGCTGATTGATGAGCGGGTAAATGCACTCTGTGCGCGGTTGGATGAACTGATTGCCAGCCAACAGGCAGGTGTGATTGGCTGGCAGGTGTGCCGCGAACTGGCGGGTGTTGAACGTATCTATGCGATGCGCAAAAAAGCCGTTGGTCTGCTTGGCAATGCCAAAGGTGCCGCTAAGCCAATTCCGTTTGCTGAGGATACCTGCGTACCGCCGGAACATCTGGCCGATTATATTGCTGAATTTCGCGCGCTGCTCGACAGCCACGGCTTAAGCTACGGTATGTTCGGTCACGTCGATGCAGGTGTCTTGCACGTCCGTCCGGCGCTGGATATGTGCGATCCACAACAAGAGATTTTGATGAAGCAAATCTCTGATGATGTAGTGGCGTTGACTGCGAAATACGGTGGTTTGTTGTGGGGCGAACACGGTAAAGGTTTTCGTGCCGAATACAGCCCGGCGTTTTTCGGTGAGGAACTTTACGGCGAATTACGTAAAGTCAAAGCGGCATTTGATCCACAAAACCGGCTCAACCCAGGGAAAATTTGCCCACCGGAAGGTATCGACGCGCCTATGATGAAAGTGGACGCGGTGAAGCGTGGCACATATGATCGACAGATCCCCATCGCGGTACGCCAGCAGTGGCGCGGGGCAATGGAGTGTAATGGCAACGGTTTATGCTTCAACTTTGATGCCCGCAGTCCGATGTGCCCGTCGATGAAGATCACCCAGAACCGGATTCATTCACCGAAAGGACGCGCAACGCTGGTGCGTGAGTGGCTGCGTTTGTTGGCAGATCGCGGCGTTGACCCACTCAAACTGGAACAAGAACTGCCTGAATCCGGCGTCAGTTTGCGGACGTTAATTGCCCGCACGCGCAATAGCTGGCATGCGAATAAAGGCGAATATGACTTCTCACACGAAGTCAAAGAGGCGATGTCGGGCTGTCTGGCCTGTAAAGCTTGTTCGACCCAGTGCCCCATCAAAATTGATGTGCCGGAGTTTCGCTCTCGTTTCCTGCAGCTCTATCACACACGTTATTTACGCCCATTACGTGACCATTTGGTGGCAACGGTTGAGAGCTACGCGCCGCTGATGGCACGCGCGCCGAAAACCTTTAACTTCTTCATTAACCAGCCGCTGGTGCGCAAACTCTCGGAAAAACATATTGGCATGGTTGATTTGCCGCTGCTGTCGGTCCCCTCGCTGCAACAACAAATGGTGGGGCATCGCTCGGCAAACATGACGCTGGAACAGCTTGAAGCTCTCAATGCAGAGCAGAAAGCGCGCACGGTGTTGGTGGTGCAGGACCCCTTTACCAGCTATTACGATGCGCAAGTGGTGGCGGATTTTGTCCGTCTGGTCGAAAAATTAGGTTTCCAGCCCGTGTTACTGCCATTTTCGCCGAATGGCAAAGCCCAGCATATCAAAGGCTTTCTTAATCGTTTTGCGAAGACGGCGAAAAAAACGGCGGATTTTCTCAACCGAATGGCGAAATTGGGAATGCCAATGGTGGGCGTCGATCCAGCGCTGGTACTTTGTTATCGCGATGAATATAAACTGGCTCTGGGCGAGGAGCGTGGCGAGTTTAAGGTCTTACTGGCGAATGAATGGTTGGCAAGCATACTTGAGTCACAGCCAGTGGCTACAGTCAGCGGTGAATCATGGTATTTCTTTGGTCACTGTACCGAGGTTACCGCTTTGCCGGGCGCGCCAGCACAATGGGCTGCGATATTTGCCCGTTTTGGCGCGAAACTGGAAAATGTCAGCGTGGGTTGCTGCGGCATGGCAGGGACTTACGGACATGAAGCGAAAAACCATAAAAATTCGCTCGGGATCTATGAGTTATCCTGGCATCAGGTGATGCAGCGACTGCCGCGTAACCGCTGTCTGGCGACCGGATATTCCTGCCGTAGTCAGGTCAAACGGGTTGAAGGCACGGGGGTACGCCATCCTGTGCAGGCTTTACTGGAGATTATTAAATGATATGGAAACGAAAAATCACCCTGGAAGCACTGAATGCCATGGGTGAAGGAAACATGGTGGGGTTACTGGATATTCGCTTTGAACATATTGGTGATGACACCCTTGAAGCGACAATGCCAGTAGACTCGCGGACAAAGCAGCCTTTCGGGTTGCTGCATGGAGGCGCGTCTGTGGTGCTAGCCGAAAGTATCGGTTCCGTTGCCGGTTATTTATGTACCGAAGGTGAGCAAAAGGTGGTTGGTCTGGAAATCAATGCTAACCACGTCCGCTCGGCACGAGAAGGGCGGGTGCGCGGCGTATGCAAACCGTTGCATCTCGGTTCGCGTCACCAGGTCTGGCAGATTGAAATCTTCGATGAGAAAGGGCGTTTGTGCTGTTCGTCACGATTAACGACCGCCATTTTGTGACGTTGTCACCAGAAAAGTGTGACGCATATTGCTTTTGGTCATTATCTGCACAGTAAACGGTGGTATACTGTGCAGGTCTTGTCTAAAAGCGAGGATGCTATGTCTACTCAACTTGATCCCACCCAGCTGGCCATTGAATTTTTACGCCGTGACCAGAGCAATCTTTCACCTGCCCAATATCTCAAACGTCTGAAACAATTAGAACTTGAATTTGCTGACCTGCTTACTCTCTCTTCTGCTGAATTAAAAGAAGAAATCTACTTTGCCTGGCGTTTGGGCGTGCATTGATCCTGACGTAATGCCGCGAGTTCGCCAAATCGGCCTGGATTAATCTTCGTCCAGGTTCGAGGGCCTTCTTAATACTGCTTATCTACCCGCCTGATAACGTTCAAAAATAATACAAATCGCAGTTTGTGCTAAAACAGCGGCTTAGCTTTATGAGACTATTCTTATCGCCCCTTCAAGAGCTAAGCCACTGTGAGTGCCGGAGATAAGCGCCGGATGGGGTAGAAACCCTTAAGCCTGTGATGCACAGACTTAAGGGTTTTCTTATTTCTGAACGCTGCAATTTTTTACCTATCTCTTAAATAGTCATTTTCAATACAACTTTTTCTTTTTCATCACAGCCTTAATGCTCCTTAGATAATAATCATTATCTAACAATGAGATACCTAATTCTTAGCGTGCCTGTTAACCCACACATCAGGGTCTATGCTTATTAAAAGCAGGCAAAAAGCATGTTTTACGGTAAAGCCCCTGCGTTTGCTGGGTTGAACTGATAATCATTATCACTAACATGCTGTTATACGCTGAAAGCGATGAAGTGAGGTAAATCGATGGACATGCATTCAGGAACCTTTAATCCACAGGATTTCGCCTGGCAGGGCTTAACGCTGACACCTGCTGCCGCGGTCCACATCCGTGAGCTGGTGGCAAAGCAGCCGGGTATGGTAGGCGTGCGCTTAGGCGTGAAGCAAACGGGCTGCGCGGGCTTTGGCTATGTGCTCGACAGTGTTAGCGAGCCAGACAAAGACGATCTGCTGTTTGAACACGACGGCGCGAAGCTGTTTGTCCCGCTGCAAGCGATGCCGTTTATTGATGGCACGGAAGTCGATTTCGTTCGTGAAGGACTTAATCAGATATTCAAATTTCACAACCCTAAAGCCCAGAATGAATGTGGCTGTGGCGAAAGCTTTGGGGTATAGGCGGTACTATGTCTCGTAATACTGAAGCAACTGACGATGTCAAAACCTGGACCGGCGGCCCGCTGAATTATAAAGAAGGATTCTTCACCCAGTTAGCCACCGATGAGCTGGCAAAGGGGATAAACGAAGAGGTGGTGCGCGCAATTTCGGCGAAGCGTAATGAGCCGGAGTGGATGCTGGAATTTCGTCTCAACGCCTATCGCGCATGGCTGGAGATGGAAGAACCGCACTGGTTGAAAGCGCACTACGACAAGCTGAATTATCAGGATTACAGCTACTACTCAGCACCATCGTGCGGTAATTGTGACGACAACTGCGCGTCTGAACCCGGTGCGGTGCAGCAAACTGGCGCGAACGCCTTTTTAAGTAAAGAGGTGGAGGCGGCGTTTGAGCAGTTGGGCGTTCCCGTGCGGGAAGGCAAAGAGGTGGCGGTGGATGCCATTTTCGACTCTGTTTCGGTTGCCACCACTTATCGCGAAAAACTGGCGGAGCAGGGAATTATTTTCTGTTCCTTTGGTGAGGCGATCCACGATCACCCGGAACTGGTGCGTAAATATCTCGGCACCGTGGTGCCGGGGAATGACAACTTCTTTGCCGCGCTTAATGCGGCGGTAGCCTCTGACGGTACGTTTATTTATGTGCCTAAAGGCGTGCGCTGCCCGATGGAACTTTCCACCTATTTTCGCATTAACGCGGAAAAAACCGGGCAGTTTGAGCGCACCATTCTGGTGGCCGACGAAGACAGCTACGTCAGCTACATTGAAGGCTGTTCCGCTCCGGTGCGTGACAGCTATCAGTTACACGCGGCGGTGGTGGAAGTCATCATCCATAAAAACGCCGAGGTGAAATACTCCACGGTACAAAACTGGTTCCCTGGCGATAACAACACCGGCGGTATTCTCAACTTCGTCACCAAGCGTGCGTTGTGCGAAGGCGAAAACAGCAAAATGTCATGGACGCAATCAGAAACCGGGTCAGCGATTACGTGGAAATATCCCAGTTGCATTTTGCGCGGCGATAACTCCATCGGTGAGTTTTACTCAGTGGCACTGACCAGCGGTCATCAGCAGGCGGATACCGGCACCAAGATGATCCATATTGGTAAAAACACCAAATCGACCATCATCTCTAAAGGGATCTCAGCCGGACACAGCCAGAACAGTTATCGCGGCTTAGTGAAAATCATGCCGACGGCAACCAATGCACGTAACTTCACCCAGTGCGACTCAATGCTGATAGGCGCTAATTGTGGGGCGCATACTTTCCCGTATGTCGAATGTCGCAATAACAGCGCGCAACTGGAGCACGAGGCAACGACATCACGTATTGGTGAAGATCAACTGTTTTACTGCCTGCAACGCGGGATCAGCGAAGAAGACGCCATCTCGATGATTGTTAACGGCTTTTGCAAAGACGTGTTCTCGGAACTGCCGCTGGAATTTGCCGTTGAAGCACAAAAACTCCTCGCCATCAGTCTTGAACACAGCGTCGGATAAGGAATAAACATGTTAAGTATTAAAGATTTACACGTCAGCGTGGAAGATAAAACTATCCTGCGCGGATTAAGCCTCGACGTTCGTCCCGGCGAAGTTCACGCCATTATGGGGCCAAACGGTTCTGGCAAAAGTACCTTATCGGCAACGCTTGCCGGACGCGAAGATTATGAAGTGACGGCTGGCACGGTTGAGTTTAAAGGCAAAGATTTGCTTGCGCTGTCGCCGGAAGATCGTGCAGGTGAAGGCATCTTTATGGCCTTCCAGTATCCGGTGGAAATTCCCGGCGTCAGTAACCAGTTTTTCCTGCAAACGGCACTTAATGCGGTGCGCAGCTATCGCGGCCAGGAAACGCTCGACCGCTTTGATTTTCAGGATTTGATGGAAGAGAAAATCGCTCTCCTGAAGATGCCGGAGGATTTATTAACCCGTTCGGTAAACGTTGGTTTTTCCGGCGGCGAGAAAAAGCGCAACGATATTTTGCAAATGGCGGTGTTGGAACCGGAGTTATGCATTCTTGATGAGTCGGACTCCGGGCTGGATATTGACGCATTAAAAGTGGTTGCCGATGGCGTGAACTCGCTGCGTGACGGCAAGCGTTCATTCATCATTGTTACGCACTACCAACGCATTCTCGACTACATCAAACCTGATTACGTCCATGTGCTGTATCAGGGACGAATTGTGAAATCCGGCGATTTCACGTTGGTCAAACAACTGGAGGAGCAGGGTTATGGCTGGCTTACCGAACAGCAGTAACGCGCTGCAACAGTGGCATCACTTGTTTGAAGCTGACGGAGCGAAACGCTCCCCGCAAGCACAGCAGCATTTACAACAATTGCTGCGTACCGGACTGCCGACACGCAAACATGAGCACTGGAAATATACGCCGCTGGAAGGGCTGACCAATAGCCAGTTTGTCAGCATTGCGGGAGAGATATCCCCACAGCAGCGAGATGCCTTAGCGTTAACGTTAGACGCTGTGCGGCTGGTGTTTGTCGATGGACGTTACGTGCCCGCGCTGAGCGATGCAACTGAAGGCAGCGGATATGAAGTGAGCATTAACGATGACCGCCAGGGGTTACCCGACGCTATTCAGGCGGAAGTGTTTCTGCATTTAACGGAAAGCCTGGCGCAAAGCGTGACGCATATCGCCGTGAAGCGCGGTCAACGACCGGCAAAGCCATTGCTGTTAATGCATATCACCCAGGGTGTGGCAGGTGAAGAGGTGAACACTGCCCATTACCGACATCATCTGGATCTGGCGGAAGGTGCCGAAGCGACGGTGATCGAACATTTTGTCAGCCTTAATGATGCTCGTCATTTCACCGGAGCGCGCTTTACCATCAATGTCGCAGCGAACGCCCACTTGCAGCATATCAAGCTGGCGTTTGAAAACCCGGTCAGTCACCACTTTGCCCATAACGATTTGTTGCTGGCTGACGATGCCACTGCATTTAGCCACAGTTTCCTGCTGGGTGGCGCAGTATTACGACACAACACCAGTACGCAACTCAATGGCGAAAACAGCACGCTGCGGATCAATAGCCTGGCGATGCCGGTGAAAAATGAAGTGTGTGATACCCGCACCTGGCTGGAACACAATAAAGGTTTTTGTAACAGCCGACAGTTGCACAAAACTATCGTCAGCGACAAAGGCCGCGCGGTATTTAACGGTTTGATCAACGTCGCGCAGCACGCCATCAAAACGGATGGTCAGATGACCAACAATAATTTGCTGATGGGCAAATTGGCAGAAGTGGATACGAAACCGCAGCTGGAAATCTATGCAGATGATGTGAAATGCAGCCACGGCGCGACGGTGGGGCGTATTGATGATGAACAGATGTTCTATCTGCGCTCGCGTGGGATCAATCAGCAGGATGCCCAGCAGATGATCATTTACGCCTTTGCTGCCGAACTGACGGAAGCACTGCGTGATGAGGGGCTTAAACAGCAGGTGCTGGCCCGAATCGGTCAACGACTGCCAGGAGGTGCAAGATGACTTTTTCCGTCGACAAAGTGCGGGCCGACTTTCCGGTGCTTTCTCGTGAGGTAAACGGTTTGCCGCTGGCTTATCTCGACAGCGCCGCCAGTGCGCAGAAACCAAGCCAGGTGATTGACGCCGAGGCCGAGTTTTATCGTCATGGCTACGCGGCGGTGCATCGCGGTATTCATACCTTAAGCGCCCAGGCGACCGAGAAAATGGAGAACGTGCGCAAGCGGGCATCGTTGTTTATCAACGCCCGTTCGGCGGAAGAGCTGGTGTTCGTCCGCGGCACGACGGAAGGGATCAATCTGGTCGCCAATAGCTGGGGCAACAGCAATGTGCGGGCGGGCGATAACATCATCATCAGTCAGATGGAGCACCACGCTAACATTGTCCCCTGGCAGATGCTTTGTGCACGCGTTGGCGCAGAGCTGCGTGTGATCCCTCTCAACCCCGACGGTACGCTGCAACTGGAGACGCTGCCTACGCTGTTTGATGAGAAAACTCGCCTGCTGGCAATTACCCATGTCTCCAACGTGCTTGGGACAGAAAATCCGCTGGTGGAGATGATCACGCTTGCGCATCAACATGGCGCAAAAGTACTGGTGGATGGCGCTCAGGCGGTGATGCATCATCCGGTGGACGTTCAGGCGCTAGATTGCGATTTTTACGTGTTCTCCGGGCATAAACTGTATGGCCCCACTGGAATTGGCATTCTTTATGTCAAAGAAGCCTTGTTGCAGGAGATGCCGCCGTGGGAAGGGGGCGGTTCTATGATCGCCACCGTCAGCCTGAGTGAAGGGACTACCTGGACTAAAGCACCGTGGCGGTTTGAAGCCGGCACACCCAATACCGGAGGCATCATTGGTCTTGGCGCGGCACTCGAGTATGTTTCGGGGCTGGGGCTTAATAATATAGCCGAGTATGAACAGAATCTGATGCACTACGCGCTATCACAGCTGGAATCTGTACCGGATCTCACTCTCTATGGTCCCCAGAACAGACTTGGCGTTATTGCTTTTAATCTTGGTAAACACCACGCCTATGATGTTGGCAGTTTTCTCGATAACTACGGCATTGCTGTGCGTACCGGACATCACTGCGCTATGCCATTAATGGCCTATTACAACGTCCCTGCTATGTGTCGGGCGTCGCTGGCCATGTATAACACCCATGAAGAAGTTGATCGTCTGGTGACCGGATTGCAACGTATTCATCGTTTGCTGGGATAACAGGGAGGCACTATGGCTGTATTGCCGGATAAAGAAAAATTGCTGCGTAATTTTTTACGCTGCGCCAATTGGGAAGAGAAATATCTCTACATTATTGAGCTGGGCCAGCGTCTGCCAGAATTACACGACGAAGACAGAAGCCCGCAAAATAGCATCCAGGGCTGCCAGAGTCAGGTATGGATTGTGATGCGTCAAAATGCGCAGGGAATTATTGAATTACAGGGCGACAGCGATGCGGCCATTGTGAAAGGGCTTATTGCGGTCGTCTTTATTCTTTACGATCAAATGACACCGCAGGATATTGTCAATTTCGATGTGCGCCCGTGGTTTGAAAAAATGGCGCTCACCCAACATCTCACCCCATCACGCTCACAAGGTCTGGAAGCGATGATTAGCGCAATTCGCGCCAAAGCCGCTGCACTTAGCTAAACTAAAGGGACAGCTTTCATCCGGTGGACTCACATTGCCGGGTGGTCAATGTTTACACTGGCCTGCACAGGAGTGTTTTGGTTTCAGGTGAACATAAGCGCCATCCGACGTTTCAGCGTGAGTCTCCGGCAAATACAGGAGGTTTACAATGAAACGCGCGTCTTTGCTTACACTCACGCTTATCGGCGCTTTTAGCGCCATCCAGGCTGCCTGGGCGGTTGATTATCCGCTACCACCAACCGGAAGCCGACTGGTTGGGCAAAATCAAACGTATACGGTGCAAGAAGGGGATAAAAACCTTCAGGCCATCGCCCGACGTTTTGATACTGCGGCAATGTTGATACTTGAAGCCAATAACACTATCGCTCCGGTGCCAAAACCCGGTACGACGATAACGATTCCTTCGCAATTGTTATTGCCTGATGCGCCGCGTCAGGGGATTATCGTTAACCTTGCAGAGCTGCGCCTTTATTATTATCCGCCGGGAGAAAATATCGTGCAGGTCTATCCGATAGGTATTGGATTGCAGGGGCTGGAAACGCCGGTGATGGAAACGCGTGTGGGGCAGAAAATCCCTAATCCAACCTGGACGCCAACGGCGGGCATTCGTCAGCGTTCGCTGGAGCGTGGCATTAAATTACCGCCAGTCGTTCCTGCCGGGCCAAATAACCCGCTAGGACGTTACGCACTGCGCCTCGCGCATGGTAATGGCGAATACCTCATTCATGGCACCAGTGCGCCGGACAGCGTCGGTTTGCGTGTCAGTTCAGGGTGTATTCGCATGAATGCACCGGATATTAAAGCCTTGTTCTCCAGCGTGCGGACGGGAACGCCGGTGAAAGTGATCAACGAACCGGTGAAATATTCCGTGGAACCGAACGGGATGCGTTATGTGGAAGTACATCGACCACTATCAGCAGAAGAACAGCAGAACGTTCAGACAATGCCTTACACACTGCCAGCAGGCTTCACGCAATTTAAAGATAATAAGGCTGTAGACCAGAAGTTAGTCGATAAAGCGTTGTATCGTCGGGCAGGGTATCCAGTTGCCGTGAGCACTGGCGCAACGCCTGTAGCCAGCAATGCGCCTTCAGTAGATTCAGCGCAGAATGGTGAACCAGAGCAAGGGAATATGTTACGCGCGACGCAGTAGCGGTAAATGGCAGGCAAAAAAATGGCGCACAATGTGCGCCATTTTTCACTTCACAGGTACTATTACTTGCGGTATTTAGTAGCCATGTTGTCCAGACGCTGGTTAGCACGAGCTGCGTCATCTTTAGCAGCCTGAACGTCGGAACGCATTGCGTTCACGTCGTTGCTCAGCTGGTCAACTTTAGCGTTCAGAGTCTGAACGTCAGAAGACAGCTGATCGATTTTAGCGTTGCTGGAGCAACCTGCCAGCAGAGTAGAACCCAGGATTACCGCGCCCAGTACCAGTTTAGTAGCTTTCATTATTAATACCCTCTAGATTGAGTTAATCTCCATGTAGCGTTACAAGTATTACACAAAGTTTTTTATGTTGAGAATATTTTTTTGATGGGAAGGCACTTATTTTTGATCGTTCGCTCAAAGAAGCATCGAACGCTGGGTTTTAGATAAAAAAATTGAGAGAAAACAGGATGCTTCCATCGGATTCATCTTAGATAAAGTGGGATTATATAGCGAAATCCGATTTGATTTTTTATTGCTTCTGGTTATCGATTAAATAAAAAAAGCGCCCATCAGGGCGCTTCGATATACAAATTAATTCACAAAAGCAATATTACAGGACGTGAACAGATGCGGTGTTAGTAGTGCCGCTCGGTACCAGTGCACCAGAAACCATAACTACGACGTCACCTTTGTGTGCCAGACCGCTCTGCAGAGCCAGTTCTTTACCCAGACGGTAGAAATCATCAGTAGAAGTGATTTCTTTAACCAGCTGCGGCACAACGCCTTTGCTCAGTACCAACTGATGAGCCGTTTTTTCGTTGGTGGTCAGTGCCAGGATGGTGGCATCCGGGAAGTATTTACGTACTGCACGAGCAGATTTACCGCCCTGGGTAGCAACCACGATCAGCGGAGCATCCAGTTTTTCAGCAGTTTCAACCGCGCCACGGCATACTGCTTCGGTAATGCGCAGTTTACGGTTGTCATTGTTGAACTCGAGACGGCTGTTCATAACGCGGTCGGTACGTTCGCAGATGGTCGCCATGATAGAAACTGCTTCCAACGGGTATTTACCTTTTGCGGATTCACCAGACAGCATTACTGCGTCAGTACCGTCGAGGATGGCGTTCGCAACGTCACCGGCTTCTGCGCGAGTCGGGCGTGGGTTTTTGATCATTGAATCGAGCATCTGGGTCGCAGTGATAACGACTTTACGTGCACGGATACATTTTTCGATCATCATCTTCTGGGCGAAGATAACTTCTTCAACCGGGATCTCAACGCCCAGGTCGCCACGCGCAACCATGATGCCGTCGGAGGCTTCGAGGATTTCGTCGAAGTTGTTCAGGCCTTCCTGGTTTTCGATTTTGGAGATGATTTGGATGTTTTCACCACCGTGTGCTTTCAGATGCTCACGGATTTCGATAACGTCAGAACGCTTACGAATAAAGGAGGCAGCAACAAAGTCTACGCCTTGTTCGCAACCGAAGATCAGGTCTTGTTTGTCTTTTTCAGCCAGTGCTGGCAGGGCAATGGAAACACCCGGCAGGTTCACACCTTTGTTTTCGCCCAGGTCGCCGTTGTTCAGTACTTTACAGATAACTTTGTTACCTTCAATAGCGGTAACTTCCATACCGATCAGACCATCGTCAACCAGTACGGTGTTGCCAACAGACAGGTCGGTAGTGAAACCTTCATACGTTACCGCAACCATTTCGCTGTTGCCGATAACAGATTTATCAGTGGTGAAAGTAAAGGTCTGACCGGCTTTCAGAGAAACGTCGTTACCGCCTTCCAGTTTCATAGTGCGGATTTCTGGACCTTTGGTATCAAGCAGGATAGCGGCAGTTTTACCGGTTTTGCTCATCACGTTGCGCAGATTCTGAATGCGCTGACCGTGTTCTGCATAGTCACCATGAGAGAAGTTCAGACGCATAACGTTCATGCCAGCGTCCAGCATTTTAGCTAACATCTCTTCAGATTCGGTTTTCGGTCCGATGGTGCAAACAATTTTGGTCTTTTTCATGACAGTCTTAGTCTTTAAGTTGAGAAGGATGGGAGAAACTTGCTTTCTGGGCGCACTGCCGGAAAGCGAATCCGGTATTACGAAAGTGGTGGTGCCTCGCTCTAAGGATAGGTGACATCGAAAAAGCGTGCAGAGGAATGTGTGCTTGTGTCTCAGCCCAACGTGAGTGCCTGTTTTTGAGTCGTTGAGTTCTACAGTCCAAAGTGCTGAAACCATTCAAGAGTCAATTGGCGCGCATTATACGCTGAAATTAATCCAAAAGGAAAACAAAAACAGCGTTTCAAAAAATATACAACTTGTAAGACAATAAATTGTTATCAAAGATTTAACGTTACAGGGAAAGGGTTACGCAAAAACCTCGTTGTTTGCGCAACGTCTGGTGCCTGGGTTGTCAGTGTGAGGATAAGTGAGAGTTCATCCGGTGTATAAATACATCATCGCTCAATTGCTACAGTGAAAATAATTTATCGCGTTATTTGTCTGATTTTGTTTGGTTTTTGTTTAATTGGTTAGATTGATATATGCTGATAGTTGGCATGATAAATAGGTATAAAGAATGGGAAACCGGACAAAAGAGGATGAACTGTACCGAGAAATGTGCAGAGTTGTCGGTAAAGTTGTGCTGGAAATGCGCGATCTGGGGCAGGAACCAAAGCATATTGTTATCGCAGGCGTATTACGTACAGCATTAGCCAATAAACGCATTCAGCGCAGTGAGCTGGAAAAGCATGCGATGGAAACCGTCATTAACGCACTGGTTAAATGACCATTCAGGATGAGGCGGTAAGCTTCATCCTGATATTCTTAGTTCAGTTGCAGTCCAGTTAATCATTCTAAATAACAACTGCTGAAATTATACAAATTTCGGTATGTATTTTAATTTATAGCGCTAATGTTATTTTTATTATCTGTAATGAAAGTCACAAATAATTGTCGGATCAGTTAAATTCATATCAAATGATAATAAATATCACTTCACTTATATTTTTTTTCTTTGTGTTTTTAATTGATAACGATCAATGTTAAGAACTCAGAATAATCACATTATTTTTTCTCCTAACCATAAAGGATTAGTTTATCAGCGTTAAATCTTTTCTCATACACTATCGGGTTAGGGAAAATATCTGGTGTTGGGGACAGAGTCAGCAGCGTATTAGTTGAATGCTTAATATCAGGCTGCTGAATTGTCAGCACTGTGTTTGCGAAGAGGATGCGAAATAAATGAACCCGGTTGATCGTCCACTATTAGATATTGGCTTAACGCGATTAGAATTCTTGCGTATATCAGGAAAAGGCCTTGCTGGTCTAACAATTGCCCCTGCGTTACTGTCACTTTTGGGTTGCAAACAGGAAGATATTGATAGCGGCACAGTAGGGTTGATAAATACACCCAAAGGGGTGCTGGTGACCCAACGTGCGCGATGCACGGGTTGCCACCGCTGTGAAATCTCTTGTACCAACTTCAACGATGGCTCAGTAGGGACATTCTTCTCCCGTATCAAAATCCATCGCAATTATTTCTTTGGCGATAACGGGGTTGGCTCTGGTGGCGGCCTATATGGCGATCTCAACTATACCGCGGACACCTGCCGTCAATGCAAAGAACCGCAATGCATGAATGTCTGCCCGATTGGTGCGATTACCTGGCAACAGGAAGAAGGCTGTATTACCGTCGATCATAAACGTTGTATTGGTTGTAGCGCCTGTACAACGGCATGCCCGTGGATGATGGCCACCGTAAATACCGAAAGTAAAAAATCCTCGAAATGTGTGTTATGCGGTGAATGCGCAAACGCCTGCCCAACAGGGGCGTTAAAAATTATCGAGTGGAAAGATATTACTGTGTGAATCTTGCAAAGGAAAAAATTATGGCTAACGGTTGGACAGGTAATATATTAAGAGTCAATCTCACGACAGGAAATATTACCCTCGAAGATTCCAGTAAGTTTAAAAGTTTTGTCGGTGGTATGGGCTTCGGCTACAAAATTATGTATGACGAAGTACCGCCAGGCACGAAACCTTTCGATGAAGCGAATAAATTAGTCTTTGCTACCGGCCCATTAACTGGATCTGGTGCCCCCTGCAGTTCTCGCGTAAATATCACCTCACTTTCTACTTTTACCAAAGGAAATTTAGTCGTCGATGCCCATATGGGGGGCTTTTTTGCAGCGCAAATGAAATTCGCTGGATACGACGTCATTATTATCGAAGGGAAAGCGAAAGCACCGGTATGGCTGAATATTAAAGATGACAAAGTTAGCCTGGAAAAAGCCGATTTCTTATGGGGAAAAGGGACGCGCGCAACTACGGAAGAGATTTGTCGATTGACCAGCCCTGAAACCTGTGTGGCGGCTATTGGTCAGGCTGGGGAAAACCTTGTTCCTCTCTCTGGCATGTTGAATAGCCGTAACCACAGCGGTGGTGCGGGAACTGGCGCAA
Source organism: Escherichia sp. MOD1-EC5990 (assembly GCF_002965285.1). Classification (NCBI taxonomy): domain Bacteria; kingdom Pseudomonadati; phylum Pseudomonadota; class Gammaproteobacteria; order Enterobacterales; family Enterobacteriaceae; genus Escherichia; species Escherichia sp. MOD1-EC5990. The sequence continues at coordinate 258,734 of NZ_PTRV01000006.1, forward strand.
TAATGGGTTCGAAAAACCTGAAAGCGATTGCGGTGGAAGGGACGAAAGGGGTCAACATTGCCGATCGTCAGGAGATGAAGCGTCTCAACGATTACATGATGACCGAGCTTATCGGTGCGAATAATAACCATGTCGTGCCAAGTACGCCGCAATCGTGGGCAGAGTACTCAGATCCCAAATCACGTTGGACAGCTCGTAAAGGGCTGTTTTGGGGCGCGGCAGAAGGCGGTCCGATTGAAACGGGTGAAATTCCGCCAGGTAATCAGAACACGGTCGGCTTTCGTACCTATAAATCCGTTTTTGATTTAGGTCCGGCGGCAGAGAAATACACAGTAAAAATGAGCGGCTGCCACTCTTGCCCGATCCGTTGTATGACCCAAATGAATATTCCTCGGGTGAAAGAGTTTGGCGTGCCCAGCACAGGTGGTAACACTTGTGTTGCAAACTTTGTCCATACCACCATCTTCCCGAACGGTCCGAAAGATTTTGAAGATAAAGACGATGGTCGTGTGATTGGTAACCTGGTTGGTTTGAATCTGTTCGATGACTACGGCCTATGGTGTAACTATGGTCAGCTGCATCGCGACTTTACCTATTGTTACAGCAAAGGGGTGTTCAAGCGTGTTCTGCCTGCTGAAGAGTATGCGGAAATTCGCTGGGATCAACTGGAAGCGGGTGACGTTAACTTCATTAAAGATTTTTACTACCGTCTGGCGCATCGTGTGGGTGAGCTGAGTCACCTGGCTGATGGTTCATATGCTATCGCAGAACGCTGGAATTTGGGTGAAGAGTACTGGGGCTACGCGAAAAATAAACTCTGGTCGCCGTTTGGCTATCCAGTTCACCACGCCAATGAAGCGTCAGCGCAGGTCGGCTCCATTGTTAACTGTATGTTCAACCGTGACTGCATGACGCATACCCATATCAACTTCATTGGTTCCGGTTTGCCATTGAAACTGCAACGTGAAGTGGCGAAAGAGCTTTTTGGTTCTGAAGATGCTTACGATGAAACCAAAAACTACACGCCAATCAATGACGCAAAAATTAAATATGCTAAGTGGTCGCTGTTGCGGGTCTGTTTGCATAACGCCGTCACCCTGTGCAACTGGGTCTGGCCAATGACCGTTTCGCCGCTGAAAAGCCGTAATTATCGGGGCGATCTGGCGCTTGAAGCCAAATTCTTCAAAGCGATCACTGGCGAAGATATGACTCAGGAAAAATTAGATTTAGCTGCAGAGCGTATCTTTACGTTGCATCGCGCCTACACGGTAAAACTGATGAAAACCAAAGATATGCGTAATGAACACGATCTTATCTGTTCCTGGGTATTCGACAAGGATCCGCAGATCCCGGTCTTTACTGAAGGTACTGACAAAATGGATCGTGACGATATGCATGCTTCGCTCACGATGTTCTACAAAGAAATGGGCTGGGACCCACAGCTTGGTTGTCCGACCCGCGAAACATTGCAGCGTCTGGGGCTGGAAGATATTGCCGCCGATCTGGCAGCACACAATCTACTGCCTGCGTAAGGAATGGGTGAGATGAACCATCAGGATGTCTTGCCGTTAGCGGAAATCAGCGAAATTGACGAGGCGAAGCGGCAATGGTTGCAGGGGATGCGCCACCCCGTTGATACGGTAATTGAAGACATCACAGAACCAGAACCTGCTGAAATCCTGGCAGAGTTCATTCGCCAGCATTCTGCGGCTGGGCAGCTGGTGGCGCGCGCCGTGTTTCTCTCGCCACCCTATTCGGTTGCAGAAGAGGAACTGTCAGTTTTGCTGGAAAACATTAAGCAGAACGGAGACTACGCGGATATCGCGTGTATGACGGGAAGCCAGGATGATTACTATTACTCAACGCAGGCCATGAGTGAAAACTACGCGGCGATGTCTTTGCAAGTTGTGGAGCAGGACATTTGTCGCGCTATTGCACACGCCGTTCGTTTTGAGTGCCAGACGTATCCTCGTCCTTACAAAGTCGCCATGCTGATGCAAGCGCCATATTACTTCCAGGAAGCGCAGATTGAAGCCGCGATCGCCGCGATGGATGTTGCACCTGAATATGCCGATATACGGCAGGTGGAGTCATCGACGGCGGTGTTGTACTTGTTTAGCGAGCGATTTATGACCTATGGCAAAGCTTATGGCTTATGCGAATGGTTCGAGGTAGAGCAGTTTCAGAACCCCTGAAATTTCAGGGAGATGTCATGGATAGGGTGGACATTAGCAGCCACTGCATTAGGGGATAATCAGATGTCCTTCACTCGACGCAAATTTGTTCTGGGGATGGGAACAGTAATCTTTTTTACTGGTTCTGCGTCTTCTCTGTTAGCGAACACGAGGCAAGAAAAGGAAGTTCGGTATGCCATGATTCATGACGAGTCACGGTGCAATGGCTGTAATATTTGCGCCCGCGCATGCCGTAAAACTAACCACGTCCCCGCTCAGGGAAGCCGTTTATCGATAGCACACATACCGGTCACCGATAACGACAACGAAACGCAGTATCACTTTTTTCGCCAGTCATGCCAGCACTGTGAAGATGCTCCTTGCATCGACGTTTGCCCAACAGGAGCGTCATGGCGTGATATGCAGGGGATCGTGCGGGTAGAAAAATCGCAGTGCATCGGCTGCAGTTATTGCATTGGCGCTTGCCCGTATCAGGTTCGCTACCTTAACCCTGTCACTAAAGTGGCAGATAAATGTGATTTCTGCGCTGAGTCCCGACTAGCAAAAGGCTTTCCGCCCATTTGCGTTAGCGCCTGCCCGGAACATGCATTGATCTTTGGTCGCGAAGATAGCCCAGAAATTCAAGCGTGGTTGCAAGAAAATAAATATTATCAATATCAGCTACCTGGTGCCGGGAAACCGCATCTGTATCGCCGATTCGGTCAACATTTGATTAAAAAGGAAAATGTATGAACCCGTCGCAACATGCTGAACAGTTTCAGAGCCAGTTGGTGAACTATGTGCCACAGTTCACTCCCGAATTTTGGCCGGTGTGGTTGATCATTGCCGGACTATTGCTGGTTGGGATGTGGTTGGTGCTGGGGCTGCATGCCTTGCTTCGTGCTCGTGGCGTGAAGAAATCAGCCACCGATCATGGTGAGAAGATTTATCTTTACAGCAAAGCGGTCAGATTATGGCACTGGTCGAATGCGTTACTCTTTGTATTGTTGCTGGCAAGTGGGCTGATAAATCACTTTGCGCTGGTGGGAGCAACTGCGGTTAAAAGTCTGGTTGCGGTGCATGAAGTTTGCGGATTTTTGTTACTGGCATGCTGGCTCGGCTTTGTTCTGATCAATGCCGTTGGGGGTAATGGTCACCACTATCGCATTCGTCGTCAGGGTTGGCTGGAGCGAGCGGCAAAACAAACGCGATTTTATTTGTTTGGCATTATGCAGGGGGAAGAACATCCTTTCCCGGCAACAACACAGTCTAAATTTAATCCCTTACAGCAGGTCGCCTATGTTGGTGTCATGTATGGATTGCTGCCGTTGTTACTATTGACGGGGCTGCTGTGTCTCTATCCGCAAGCCGTGGGAGATGTGTTTCCTGGCGTAAGATACTGGTTATTTCAGGCGCATTTTGCTCTGGCATTTATAAGCCTCTTTTTTATCTTCGGTCATCTTTATCTTTGCACCACGGGGCGTACGCCACACGAAACCTTTAAAAGCATGGTCGATGGCTATCACCGGCACTAACGAATGATCATTACACGAGCAGACCTGCGAGAATGGCGTATCGGAGCGGTGATGTATCGCTGGTTCCTGCGCCATTTCCCACGCGGCGGTAGTTATGCCGATATTCATCATGCACTTATTGAGGAAGGATATACGGACTGGGCGGAGAGTCTGGTTGAGTATGCGTGGAAAAAATGGCTGGCGGATGAAAACTTCGCGCATCAGGAAGTTTCTTCTATGCAAAAACTGGCCATAGATCCCGGAGGAGAGAGACCATTTTGCAGTCAGTTTGCCCGCAGCGACGATCATGCTCGCATCGGCTGTTGTGAGGATAATGCCAGAATCGCAACTGCTGGGTATGCCGCGCAAATTGCCAGTATGGGTTATAGCGTGCGGATTGGAAGTGTCGGCTTTAACAGTCACATTGGCAGCTCCGGTGAACGCGCACGGGTTGCTGTAACCGGTAATTCTTCGCGGATAAGCAGCGCTGGAGATAGTAGTCGGATTGCGAATACCGGAATGCGAGTACGCGTTTGCACATTGGGTGAACGGTGTCATGTCGCCAGTAATGGTGACCTGGTGCAAATCGCCAGCTTTGGCGCAAACGCCAGAATTGCCAACAGCGGCGACAATGTACACATCATTGCCAGCGGTGAAGATTCAACAATAGTGAGCACGGGCGTGGTCGACTCAATTATTCTCGGGCCAGGGGGAAGCGCCGCACTGGCATATCATGACGGCGAAAGAGTTCGCTTCGCCGTCGCCATTGAAGGTGAAAACAATATTCGAGCCGGAGTCCGCTATCGCCTTAATGAACAGCATCAGTTTGTTGAGTGCTGATAGCTTTACATTTGATCAAACGAAAGACGCCGACGAGCACGGGATGCAGGCTTTACGACCGCCTGAGCCATCGCCTCACCAATTTCTGCACATGCCGTAAGTCCCTGTACGAATGGCCGGTCGTGCATCAACCAGGGCAACGCGCCGAACGCTACGCGCCCACGAATTTCTTCGGGTTGCTGTAGCGTATAATCTTCGCCAACATCCGGGATTTCATCGCCTGTTTTCTGTAATTGTTCGCGTAGCCCTGGGAAAGGAATGTCTTTCACTTTGAGCGGACGCTGCCCGCGGGCATCAATAAAAACGTCAAACGAGTAGCTATTGTTTTCCGTTTTCAGGACGGTGCGCGACTCATTAATTTCCATTTCGTAGTCTTCACCGAGGGCGAGAATATGAATGATTCCCGCTTCACGTAAGGCCAGTAGTCGACGAATAGACTCTGAAGGGATTGCCGCATAATTATCGATGAAAACCCGGGCAAGGCCTTTACTGAACCGTTTATGGTCGTGTTCATTCAGATGAGGAACAATTTCCTGTACGGCTTCATGCAGGCGCAGAATGACATAACGCCAGGGAACAGTATGTTTTTCTCGTTTATTGCGTTCGACTTCCTGGAGATTTTTTTCTGCCCAGTCGAATGGGTCGCGTTGTTTGCGCTCGGCAAACCAGGCTTGAGCAAAGGAATCGACATTCAGGCTCTCTAAGGGAGCCTGTACATAGATTTGTGTAATTGCCTGATTTTGATATGTTCAATCCAGCATCAAATGAAGGTTAATTTATGGA
>NZ_PTRV01000070.1:0-939 GCF_002965285.1 Escherichia sp. MOD1-EC5990
CTTTATTATCGAGTTCGGTGACCGCCTGGACGGTCACTTCTGAGAAAAGGCATTTACACAGAATCTTAAACAGGCTCCACCACGCTCGCCGCCGTGATCGCTACCGAAGAACACGTAATTTTTCTTTCCAAGACAGACTGCACGAAGCGCTCTTTCCGCTGTGTTATTGTACGTCTCCGCCAGTCCGTCATCACTGTAATAACAGAGGGCGTCCCACTGATTCAGTACATAGCTGAACGCTTCGCCCAGTCTGGATTTTTTCGACAGCGTGCCATTCTTCTCCACCATCCATTCATGCAGCGACGTCAGTAACGCTTTGCTTCGCTGCTGTCTGACTGCAAGACGCTCTGACTCTGGTAATCCCCGTATTTCATCCTCGATGGTGTACAGTTCACTGATTCGCTTCAGGGCTTCTTCTGCCGTCGCACTTTTGCTGCTGATGTATACATCGTGGATTTTTCTCCGGGCATGGGCCCAGCACGCAACTTCTGTCAGCGCACCACCTTCACGTTCTGCACTGAACAGCCTGTCATAACCTGTGAACGCATCCGCCTGCAGGATACCCCGGAAGGGGCGGAGGTGTTGCTCCGGGTGTTTCCCCTGCCGGTTCGGTGAGTACGCGAACCAGACCGCCGGAGGAGATGACGAACCCGCATTGCGATCATCCCGGACATACGTCCAGATGCGCCCTGTTTTCGTCTTTTTCAGGCCCGGTGCCAGTATCTTTACCGGTGTGTCGTCAGTGTGAAGCTTGCGGGTATTCATCACATAACGGTACAGGGCATCATTCAGCGGCATCATTAACTGGCAGCACGCGTCAACCCAGTTGGAGAGTAATGCACGGCTCAGTTCGACACCCTGTCGGGCAAAGATTTCACTCTGACGATACAGTGGCAGGTGTTCGCAGTATTTTCCCGTTAACACGCGGGCAAGTAATCC
>NZ_PTRV01000071.1:0-875 GCF_002965285.1 Escherichia sp. MOD1-EC5990
CAGATGGACGGCGCGATCCTGGTAGTTGCTGCGACTGACGGCCCGATGCCGCAGACTCGTGAGCACATCCTGCTGGGTCGTCAGGTAGGCGTTCCGTACATCATCGTGTTCCTGAACAAGTGCGACATGGTTGATGACGAAGAGCTGCTGGAACTGGTTGAAATGGAAGTTCGTGAACTTCTGTCTCAGTACGATTTCCCGGGCGACGACACTCCGATCGTTCGTGGTTCTGCTCTGAAAGCGCTGGAAGGCGACGCAGAGTGGGAAGCGAAAATCCTGGAACTGGCTGGCTTCCTGGATTCTTACATTCCGGAACCAGAGCGTGCGATTGACAAGCCGTTCCTGCTGCCGATCGAAGACGTATTCTCCATCTCCGGTCGTGGTACCGTAGTTACCGGTCGTGTAGAACGCGGTATCATCAAAGTTGGTGAAGAAGTTGAAATCGTTGGTATCAAAGAGACTCAGAAGTCTACCTGTACTGGCGTTGAAATGTTCCGCAAACTGCTGGACGAAGGCCGTGCTGGTGAGAACGTAGGTGTTCTGCTGCGTGGTATCAAACGTGAAGAAATCGAACGTGGTCAGGTACTGGCTAAGCCGGGCACCATCAAGCCGCACACCAAGTTCGAATCTGAAGTGTACATTCTGTCCAAAGATGAAGGCGGCCGTCATACTCCGTTCTTCAAAGGCTACCGTCCGCAGTTCTACTTCCGTACTACTGACGTGACTGGTACCATCGAACTGCCGGAAGGCGTAGAGATGGTAATGCCGGGCGACAACATCAAAATGGTTGTTACCCTGATCCACCCGATCGCGATGGACGACGGTCTGCGTTTCGCAATCCGTGAAGGCGGCCGTACCGTTGGCGCGGGCGTTGT
>NZ_PTRV01000072.1:0-859 GCF_002965285.1 Escherichia sp. MOD1-EC5990
ATTATTTAATTCTTTCAGCGGAAATTTTTCCTCGAAGGCTTTATTTAGCCGCCCCTGGTTTCCTTTTACAGCGAATACATAATCACCTCCCTGTTTTTGTATCTTCTCTGCAATATCTTTCTGGCAACCCATCGCATCAGTTGTGATGATTTTTCCTTTAATATCCAGCATGTTAAGAAGTTCAGGGATAGCTGTAATTTCATTGGATTTCTCATCCGTCCTGATCTGTCCGATGACCAGACTGTGCATTGTTGAGAATGCACTAATGACATGAATCGCTCCCCTGCGGCGACTCTTGTCATAAGAATGCCGGAGTGTTTTTCCATCAATTGCGATGACGTCTTTATCATCTGAAGTATGGCAATCTCGCATCCAGTTAATAAAGCACTCGTGAAATTTTGAAGGACTGATACAGGATACAACTCTGGCGATGGTATCGTGAACAGGAATACCATTTTCAAAATCACCATATTGTTTTAAAAAATCGCGATGTGCTTCCCCAAAATCCTCTATATGTTCCCAGCCTTCTGCACCAGAAATAACGGCACAAATAGTCAACAGTAGAATATCCGACAATTTATGTTTCACTTTTGCAGGATTGTCTGTAATCGGGAATAACAGAAATATGTTCCATCAATTTTTTAAGTTCCATTCTTTTCTCCTTAATTATGTAAGGAGTATTTGATCATGTATAAGCAATAAAAAAACAGCTTCAGGCAATGAGGAATATCTCAATTTTTAAACATAAAATGCGAATTGTTTAGTACAAAAAAGCAGCGTTAAGTGAGTAGGCCACCGGAACCTCCCCGACAGCCTCTCGCAGAACCGTACGTGAAACTCTCGCTTCATACGGCTCCCG
>NZ_PTRV01000073.1:0-756 GCF_002965285.1 Escherichia sp. MOD1-EC5990
GGTGATGCTGCCAACTTACTGATTTAGTGTATGATGGTGTTTTTGAGGTGCTCCAGTGGCTTCTGTTTCTATCAGCTGTCCCTCCTGTTCAGCTACTGACGGGGTGGTGCGTAACGGCAAAAGCACTGCCGGACATCAGCGCTATCTCTGCTCTCACTGCCGTAAAACATGGCAACTGCAGTTCACTTACACCGCTTCTCAACCCGGTACGCACCAGAAAATCATTGATATGGCCATGAATGGCGTTGGATGCCGGGCAACTGCACGCATTATGGGCGTTGGCCTCAACACGATTTTACGTCACTTAAAAAACTCAGGCCGCAGTCGGTAACCTCGCGCATACAGCCGGGCAGTGACGTCATCGTCTGCGCGGAAATGGACGAACAGTGGGGATACGTCGGGGCTAAATCGCGCCAGCGCTGGCTGTTTTACGCGTATGACAGGCTCCGGAAGACGGTTGTTGCGCACGTATTCGGTGAACGCACGATGGCGACGCTGGGGCGTCTTATGAGCCTGCTGTCACCCTTTGACGTGGTGATATGGATGACGGATGGCTGGCCGCTGTATGAATCCCGCCTGAAGGGAAAGCTGCACGTAATCAGCAAGCGATATACGCAGCGAATTGAGCGGCATAACCTGAATCTGAGGCAGCACCTGGCACGGCTGGGACGGAAGTCGCTGTCGTTCTCAAAATCGGTGGAGCTGCATGACAAAGTCATCGGGCATTATCTGAACATAAAACACTATCAATAAGTT
>NZ_PTRV01000074.1:0-748 GCF_002965285.1 Escherichia sp. MOD1-EC5990
GACCTGACGGCTATTCCGGTAGCGCATCCAGCCAAGTTTCGGCAGAAAAATACGGCTGTTTTCCTGATCGAGCTTAACGCCCTGCGGGTAGTGGAATGCATCATTCTGTCCCCGCTTTTTGAATCGGGGAAAAGCAGCCCGCTTCTGGAAGAAGTTTTTGTAAGCCCGCTCAAGGTCTTTCAGTGACTGTTGCAATGGCTGTGAGGGCGAATCTTTAAGCCATTGCGTTTCAGTGGCATTTTTCCACTCAACCAGCCAGGAAGCCATTTTCCCGTAAGGGATGTATTTATTACCGGCCTCATGATTCTCATTCTGAAGCGCCAGAGCACGATTGAAAACGAAACGACATGCGCCTGCGAAGCGCCTCATTTCACGCTCCTGTTGACCACCTGGTCTTAACTGGAATTTAAATGCCTGTAGTCGTTTCACAGGCCAAATGATACTTTGGTCTGTGAAAAAAGAAACCGATATCCGGCGTGGAAGGCATTGTGTTTTCCTGATGCATGTTCACCTGGTCTTTGTCACCAAATACCGACGCCAGATTTTTGACCATGACGCGACAGAAAAACTACGCACTTACTTTTCAAATGTATGTGCTGATTTTGAAGCTGAACTGGTTGAAATGGATGGCGAACCAGATCACGTCCATTTGTTAATTAACTATCCTCCCAAACTGGCGATATCCAGTCTGGTAAACAGCCTCAAAGGCGTATCGGGTAGGTTACTGCGACGAGATCGACCAGATATT
>NZ_PTRV01000075.1:0-739 GCF_002965285.1 Escherichia sp. MOD1-EC5990
GCAGGCTGACGGGTATCTTCAGCCCGGACGGCATATCACAGCGCACCGGCTACGACGAACGCGGGCGGGTGAATGTCACCACTCAGGGCCGACGGGCCATTGAGTACCACTACCCCGATGAGCACACCGTCATCCGCTGTATCCTGCCACCGGAAGATGAACGCGACAGACATCCCGGTGAATTCCTGCTGAAAACCACCTACCGCTACAACGCCGCCCGAGAACTGACGGAGGTTATCCTGCCGGGGGATGAGACGCTGACGTTCAGCCGTGATGAGGCTGGACGTGAAGTGCTCCGGCACAGTAACCGGGGTTTTGCCTGTGAGCAGGGCTGGAATGCAGCCGGTCAGCTTACCAGCCAGCGCGCCGGACTTTTCCCGGCGGAAGCCACATGGGGCGGACTGCTCCCCTCACTGGTGCGGGAGTACCGTTACGACAGCGCGGGCAATGTGTCGGCTGTCACCAGCCGGGAAGACTACGGACGGGAAACACGGCGGGAGTACCAGCTGGACCGGAACGGCCAGGTCACAACGGTGACAGCCTCAGGCACCGGGCTGGGCTATGGCGAAGGCGACGAGACTTATGGCTATGACAGCTGCGGCTACCTGAAGGCGCAGTCTGCGGGCAGGCACCGGATAAGTGAAGAGACTGACCAGTATGCCGGAGGCCACCGGCTGAAACAGGCCGGAAACACGCAGTATGACTATGACGCCGCAGGCCGGATGGTCAGCCGCACCAG
>NZ_PTRV01000076.1:0-607 GCF_002965285.1 Escherichia sp. MOD1-EC5990
GTTCTCAGCTGAAAACCACTAACGATAACGTGGCGACTAACACCACCAATATCACTAACCTGACTGATACGGTGACTGACCTTAGTGAAGACGCCCTGAAATGGGACGACGCCGCAGGCGCATTCACCGCTGCACACGGCACCAACGCCACCAACAAAATCACCAATGTCACCGCTGGCGAACTCTCTGACACCAGCACCGACGCCGTTAACGGTTCTCAGCTGAAAACCACTAACGATAACGTGGCGACTAACACCACCAATATCACTAACCTGACTGATACGGTGACTGACCTTAGTGAAGACGCCCTGAAATGGGACGACGCCGCAGGCGCATTCACCGCTGCACACGGCACCAACGCCACCAACAAAATCACCAATGTCACCGCTGGCGAACTCTCTGACACCAGCACCGACGCCGTTAACGGTTCTCAGCTGAAAACCACTAACGATAACGTGGCGACTAACACCACCAATATCACTAACCTGACTGATACGGTGACTGACCTTAGTGAAGACGCCCTGAAATGGGACGACGCCGCAGGCGCATTCACCGCTGCACACGGCACCAACGCCACCAACAAAATCACCAATGTCACCGCTGGCGA
>NZ_PTRV01000077.1:0-551 GCF_002965285.1 Escherichia sp. MOD1-EC5990
CGGGCAAAGATTTCACTCTGACGATACAGTGGCAGGTGTTCGCAGTATTTTCCCGTTAACACGCGGGCAAGTAATCCGGGGCCCGCGATACCACGCTCTATCGGGCGGGACGGCGCCGGTGCTTCAACGATGCAGTCACATTTTGTACAGGCTTTTTTTACCCGTTCTGTGCGGATCACTTTCAGGGCACTGCTCACCAGTTCCAGTTGTTCTGCACTGACTTCCCCCAGATAATCCAGCTCACCGCCACACTCCGGGCAACAGCTTTCTTCAGGCTCCAGGCGGTTTATTTCGCGGGGCAGATGCTCCGGTAACGGACGACGATGGCGTGACTGTCGCAACTGGCGGGGAACCTGCGGGTCATCCTCTCGCCCACTGTAACGATCGCTGTCCTGTTCGCGTTGCTTCAGCAGGGCCTCAGCCTGTTCAACTTCACGACGCAGTTTTTCAGAACGGGTACCGAACAGCATCCGGCGCAGTTTTTCTATCTGAGCCCGCAGATGTTCTATTTCCCGTTCATCTTCTTCGATCTTTTCTTCGGCACGTGCCAG
>NZ_PTRV01000078.1:0-521 GCF_002965285.1 Escherichia sp. MOD1-EC5990
TCTGTCCATGGCTGCTTTTCGCATCTTACGTCTTAACCCTGCCTTGAATACCTTATCATTCGTCAAAATATTAATAGCGATGTGCCGTATCCCTGAAAATAATTCTGCTGCATTTCCTCTTCTTATTTTGCAGTCGTCTTCATTCATTACCACGTCCAGACGCCAGTGCAGCTTATTCTCCACGTGCCAGTGGTTTCGGATTGCTGTGGCGAACTTCTCTGCGGTTAAATCAGCAGAACTGATATAATATCTGACCGTCATTTCTGGCTCTTTCTTTTGTTCTGCTATTATTGACCGAAAGGAGACTGCCACGCATAATTTCTTCAGACCTTTCCATTCAAACGTGAAATCAATAAGTTCATCAGGGACATCGCAAACAATATGAAGACGGATTTCTTCTCTGCCGTGACTCTTTTCACTCATTGCGTAACTGTCATGCTCTGGATTATTTAATTCTTTCAGCGGAAATTTTTCCTCGAAGGCTTTATTTAGCCGCCCCTGGTTTCCTTTTACAGCGAATA
>NZ_PTRV01000079.1:0-480 GCF_002965285.1 Escherichia sp. MOD1-EC5990
GCTTAACCTCACAACCCGAAGATGTTTCTTGCGATTCATCATCGTGTTGCGAAAATTTGAGAGACTCACGAACAACTCTCGTTGTTCAGTGTTTCAATTTTCAGCTTGATCCAGATTTTTAAAGAGCAAAACTTCGCAGTGAACCTTTGCAGGTACACTCTGAAGTATTTTTTATTTAATCACTACAGAGATGGTGGAGCTATGCGGGATCGAACCGCAGACCTCCTGCGTGCAAAGCAGGCGCTCTCCCAGCTGAGCTATAGCCCCATAACATGTAGTTAAAACCTCTTCAAATTTGCGGTGCAAATTTGGTAGGCCTGAGTGGACTTGAACCACCGACCTCACCCTTATCAGGGGTGCGCTCTAACCACCTGAGCTACAAGCCTGTAGAGGTTTTACTGCTCATTTTCATCAGACAATCTGTGTGAGCACTGCAAAGTACAGTTCTTTAAGGTAAGGAGGTGATCCAACCGCAGGTTC